>CAIPNE010000041.1 GCA_903866355.1 uncultured Gammaproteobacteria bacterium | reverse complement strand
GGTGACGGGGCGCAGCTAGTGTAGCGTAACAAGGTGGCAGAGAGCTGTGGAAATCAGGCGACTTCTTGCTCTGTCGTTAAAATTAGGCGAGCGCGTTTCGCGCCTTCTAAGGAATCTATGACGACTGCTCATGTCCCCACGTTTGTCCAGACAGATGCCGGCCTCCTCGAGGCCGTGGCGGCCTTAGAAGGTGCTCAACGCTGGGCCATCGACACCGAGTTCATGCGGGTCGATACCTACTTCCCGCAGCTGTGCCTGCTGCAGATTGCCAGCGAGGAGCACACTTTCTGTATTGACCCCATCGCCGTGCCCGACCTCTCGGCACTCGATGGCGCATTGCAAAACCCGCACTGCCTCAAGGTGATGCATGCCGCCCGCCAAGACCTCGAAGTGCTGGCCGTCCATGGTGGCCATCAGCTCAACGCGCTGGCCGATACCCAAGTGGCCGCCGCCTTGCTCGGCTTGCCCGAACAAGTGGGTTACGCGTGGCTGGTGGAACACTACCGCGGGGTGGTGCTCGATAAATCCCAAACCCGCACCGATTGGGCACGCCGACCGCTAACGGACGCCCAGTGGCGTTATGCGGCGCAAGATGTCGAATGGCTGCTATCGGTGTGGGACGAGATGGCGGCGGCGTTGGCCACGCAAGGTAAGCTGGCTTGGCTAAAGGAGGACTGTCTGCGGGTCCCCGCCGACGAAAATCAGCCCGTGTGGCAGCGCATGAAGGGCATCGCCCAGTTTGCCGGGGCGTCGTTGGCCGTCGCGCAGGCCGTGTGTAAATGGCGGGAGGCCGTCGCCCGCGAGGTCAATCGGCCACGTACGTGGATCTTGCGCGACGAAACCGTTTTAGCTTTCGCCCGCAGCTTGCCGCATTCGGTGAGCGAACTAGCCCGTCTGCCCAGCATGCCGCCAGCGACAGTCCGCCGGTATGGCGAGGTGTTGCTGCAGCTGGGCAGCGAGGCGGCGGCCCGTGGCCCCATCGGGGAGCCCATGTTGGTGGTGCGGCTCAGCGGCGCGCAGTCGGCACAGTTAACGCGGGTGCAAGAAATGATTCGCCTGCGCGCCATTGAGCTGTGCGTGGCACCTACTTTGCTCGCCAGCAGGCACGATCTGGAAAGACTGCTGTGTGGCCAGCCCGTGCCTAAGCTGACGGAAGGCTGGCGCGCGGGGGAGTTGGGCGCAGCGTTGTCCGTGCTGCAAGAAGCCAGCACAGACAACGGGTAAGCGCACTTATCTCTTGCTGGCGAGCAGCTCTATCTCAACGAGCAGGGTATGGTTGGGGCCAATGGGGCCAGAACCTTTGGGACCATACGCCAGACTGGACGGTACCGCGATTTCCCACACTGAGCCCACGCTCATGAGTGGAATGGCTTCTTGCCAGCCTAGGATCACGCCGTCCAAAGGTAGCGTGGCGGCTTCGCCGCGACGCCGTGAACTGTCGAATTCCGTCCCATCGGTGAACGTGCCCACATAATGAACCGTCACTGTAGCGCCAGCCTTGGGATGTGCGCCCGTGCCTTTGCGAACTTCTTTGTACTGCAGTCCGCTGGGCAACGCCACCACGCCTTGGGTCTGCTTGTTTTTAGCCAGATAGTTGCGGCCACCCTCGAGGTTGGTTTTGGCACTGGCGGTCATGCGTTCGTTGACCGACTGAGAAGCGGCGGCCAGCGCGCCGTCAAATTCTGTCTGAGTTAAACGGGGTCGGTTTTTTTCCAGCGCGTCGCGCGCACCTAGCACAAAAGCGTCGACATCCAGCGTCACACCCTGACGGGCAATGCTTTGCGCGCTCGTCACGCCAATGGCGTAGCTGCTCTTTTTGACGTCGGTATCCAGTGCGGTGGTATCTGCGGCAAAGGCGTGGCCAACCGTGAACAGCCCGCAGGCCGCCAGTAGGTAACATTTCATGAAATGGAAGCTCCTGAGAGAAATGAAAATAAAACGAGCGAAGTACAAAGCGGGTTTTTAGCCGGCCGGCGTGCATCGAGGGCCGATCCGGCCGCAGCAAGATTTCCCGGCCGTAGTCTAGAGCCTACTTAAGCCGAGAGGCAGTAAATTTAAGCACCGGTCGAGCCCCCAATACAACCAGACTCAGGACGATCCCCGTCGGGACTATGACGCAGTCCCCACCCTTGATGCTCATCGTATGCCCCTCTAGTTCAAGGCCGAGTTCACCGGTCATGATGCCGAGGATGGATTCGCCCTCAAGCGCCTGAGTCTGCATTTTAGAGCCGACGGCTAGCAATTCGCGGTGCGTATCGTAGCCCCAGATCAGTAATTTTTGGGTCATGGATTGTTCGCTAAGGAGGCCGTTGGCAGCGAGATCCCAGTGTTCGAGCCGCAGCTGGCTGAGTGGCTGATACGCGGAAACGGTGTTGCCACCCTGAAAATTGGCCTGATAGAGCGCCGACTCGGCGCGTTTTAGCAGGACGTCACAATCTTGATGTTTCGAGGGCTTGACGGTGGCCACCCCAATATTAGTGGTGAGCGTTTTACCGGATTTTGCCCGCGCATGCGGCAGGTTGGCGCTGGCAATTTTTTCACGCATTGCTTCGGCTAAGCGCTCGGCGTTGGGTGCATCGCAGTTGGGCAGCAACAACGCTAAACGTGTTTCGTCGTAGCGTGCGGCGGTGTCGCCCGCGCGACGGCCAAGACCGCGCAAGGCCAGCGCCACTCGTTTCAGCATGATGTCTGCCGATGGGCGGCCATAGGTATCGACGTAGGTGTCCATGTCGTCCACTTCGACGATGAGGAGCGAGACCAGTTTGGCCTCGCGCAGGGCACGTCGCCATTCGGCATCGATGTTTTCCTCAAAGTGGCGACGGTTGTCGAGTCCGGTCACCTGATCGATGGGCGAGACGCGCGTGAGCATGTCGGACAGGGCTTTAGATTTGCCCTGTGCCATCCCAACATCTGCCGACATCCGTCGCAGCTCG
>CAIPNE010000040.1 GCA_903866355.1 uncultured Gammaproteobacteria bacterium | reverse complement strand
CTGCTGCCGGAAGTGAACATCACGTAGGCCAGATGGTCACCCTCCAGCTGCAGCGGCATAGCGTTCATAACGGTGCCGGGGACAGACAGGCGGCGCAGGTCGACGAAGTCTGGCGCGGCACGTTGCGCCTGCGCCGATCCCACGCTCTCGGCGCCTGCCAGCAGTTCGGGATGCGCGAGCACGATCCGGCACTCGGCGATGTCTAGTATTCGGCGGTAACGCTCTGGCGGGTCGCTGGCATCCAGCGGCAGGTAGGCGCAACCCGCCTGCCAGATCCCCAGCATCGCGGCAAGCATGTCCACCGAGCGCGTGGCGAGAACACCGATGACTTGCTCCGGTGTCACCAGCGGCGACAGGTAGTTCGCGACCGCCGCGGCCCGGGCCCACAGTTCCCGGTAGGTCACCGACTCATCCTCGGCAATCACTGCAATCCTGTCGCCGCAGTCACGGACCTGTCGAAAAATCAGGGACAGCACGTTCTCGTTATTCATCATGCCGCTTTACCACTCCTGTTGTTCAGTATCACGCTGAAGTCATGGGCAGGTTCCCAGTGATAAGCCCCGCGCACGGGCAGACCGTCGGCCACGCTTTGCAACCGGTAGCGGGTGGCCAGCTGCCACAAAAACACAACCCCGAAACGGATAGCGATATTCGCAAGTGGGCAGAGATGGTGATCCAAACCGAACGGCGCGAACTGCTCCCGTCCGTAGCTCTCTCGCATGAACCGATCCGGATTGAAATCGAAGGGTTTTACAAAGGTTGCAGGGTCGTGATGGGCCTCCCACAGGCACAGACGAACATAGGTGTCCTTGGGAATCAGGTAGCCCTCGAACAGCAGGTCGCGTTCGACGATACGGGTCAATCGCTCGCTCTTGTCTGTGCGCAGGGTTTCCAGCACAAAGGCGTGCGCAAAGGAGTCCTGCCTCTTTGCCTGTTCCCAGCGTTCACTCGCCAGGCGATCGAGGTGGTGCGGGTGGGCGGCCCCGTAGCGGCTGAGCCAGCGTAGCAGGCCCGCCAGATCATAGCGTCCCATTTCGATCATGTAGATCAGGTTACCCAGCAGAGTGTCGTCCAGCACATGGTTCGCGGCGAGTTTGCCGGCGATCGAGTTGTTAAAGCATTCCCTGTCCTCATCGTCGCTGTCACTCATAAAGCTGAGCAGGGCCCTGCGAATCTCGGCAAAGGCCGTGGTCTGTTGCTTGCCAATATTCCACACCAGGCCAAACGGGCCGAGCTTGTGGTAGCCGCGCAGCAAGGTATCGAACAACGGCTGGCCAGCGCCGACGCCGAAGAAGATCTTGATACGACTGGCCGTGGCAATTTCAGTCAGGGTGCCAATATAGGATTGGGCGGCAGCATGGTCCTGACCAAGCGAGCCCTCGTATCTGGCCAGTGCCACTGAAACGATGTCGTGCAGCGCCTCGTCTTCGCGAAAGAGTGCATCAAACTGGATACCCGAAAGCAGCGCTTTGCGGTATTTGCGATGGATTTCTCCCTCCATCCTGCGCAGCGCCCCGCCAGGTACCATGGGCTCCAAGTCATGCATATACCCGTGTAGATTTTTCGCATGGGCTTGTAGGAACCGGCGGCAGCGGGCTAGGCCGATGATGCAGACCCAGGATCGGTCTGTGCCCTGGGCACTGAAGACGGGACCCAGTTGACTCGCCTGGTGCAGCAGGTAATAGCGATCTTTCCTTTCCAGATCCTCGATATTTCCCGCATCTCCCGGGGGTGGGCGGCGCCGCAGGCACGCCGCCTTGAACCGCGTATAGGAGAACCTGGGCGTGTTGGGTTTACTCATTTATCACTTCCCCAAAGGGGCTGGCTGCCGCAACACCTGCCCCCAGTAAGCTTTCGACATCACGCCGTCTGATGTCCTGGTGCGCTGGGTTTCCAGCTAGCACCCGCAACACGGCTTCCGGTGTCGCCGGTGCAGCGAGCGCCCCCGCCGAAGATTGCACTGCGGCTATCGCATTCTGGATGGCGAGATGAACCGAAACGGCCAGCGGCAGCGGCGGTTCACCAATACCTTTTGAACGGAACACGGTATTCACCGAGTGCGGCAATTGTTCGGTCAAGCCGACATTGAACACCGGTGGGACATCCGAAGCCGTGGGAATTTTGTAGGTATCCGGGCCATCCGTGAGCAACCTGCCCGCCTCCGACCAGACCAGTTCTTCCATCAGCAGCCACCCCACCCCTTGCATGAACGCGCCTTCCACTTGCCCGCGGTCCACCTCCGGCGCAAGTGAATGACCGGTATCCTGCAGCAGGTCAACGCGCAGCAGACGTGTTTCGCCAGTCAGTGTATCAATCATCACTTCGCTGGCTGCAACGCCATAGACAAAGTAGTGAAACGGCTGACCCTGCAGGGTCTCGGCATCAAAATGAATATCAGGGGTACGGTAAAATCCGGTCGCAGCCAGCTCAATCCTGGCCTGCCAAGCGGCGTGTACCAGCTGGTCAAACGGGACACAGGTGTTGCCACACCAGAGGGCATCTTCTTTAATCGTGCACTCTGCGCGTGGCAGCGACCACGCGATCGCGGCAAAATCGAGCAACCGATCCCGCATTATCGTCACGGCATTTAATGCTGCCTGACCAATCAGATCACTGCTGACCGAAGCGGCGGTGGGTGATGCATTCGGCACCCGCGAGGTGTCTGTGGCCACCACACGCAAACGGTCTGCGGCAATGCCGAAGGCGCGCACCACAACGGCGGCCACTTTGTCAGTCAGCCCCTGTCCCATCTCAGTTCCACCGTGCGCAAGTCGGAGGCTACCGTCGTGATAGACGTTCAGCAATACGCCAGCTTGATTTAGAAACGTCTGGATGAACGACAATCCGAACTTCACGGGAACGAACGCTAGGCCTCGTTTGAGTATGGGTTGCCTGGCATTAAACGTTGTGATGGTCTGTTGACGCTGGTGCCAGTCGCAATCCGCCAGCAACGTGCGGGTCAGTTCTGGCAACGGGTTGTGATCGACGCGCATGCCGTAGGGCGTGGTAACCCCTCGGGCTGCAGCGTAATAATTTTTTTGGCGCAGTTCTACCGGATCGATCTGCAGCACACGTGCAATTCGTTCGATGATGGTTTCAATCACCAGTATCGCCTGAGGTGCACCGAATCCACGAAACGCTGTATTTGACAGGGTGTTGGTGCTGTACAGGCGCGCCTCAAACCGTACGTCGGGGATGAAATAGGCATTGTCGAGGTGTAACAAAGCCCGGGTGCCGACGGCCGCCGAAAGATCCATTGAGTATCCGCAGCGAAGATCCAGCGCCACTTCGAGACCGCGCAAACGACCATCGCAGTCGAAACCCACACGCCAGTGCGCTTCCATGTCGTGGCGTTTGCCGGTGATACGGAAATCATCCTGGCGCGGCACACGCAACTTGACCGGCCTTCCTGTTTTCCAGGCCGCCAGTGCAGCGATGCAGGCAAACTGCGTCGCCTGAGTCTCTTTGCCGCCAAATCCTCCGCCTAACCGAGGACATTGCACAGTGACATCTTTCGCGGTAAGGCCAAGCACCGCCGCAACCTGATGCTGGACTTCAGCCGGATGTTGTGTGGACGCCACGATCAATAATTCTTGATCCGGTTGTGGTAGCGCCAGGGCGACCTGCCCTTCCATATAAAAATGTTCCTGCCCACCGATCGGCAGTTGCCCGTTCAAACACTCGGCAGCGATGGCGATTGCCGTTGCACTGTTACCCCTGGCGAGTATCAAAGGTGCGGTCAGCAGGGACCCACGGTCACGCGCCTGCGCCAGCGTGATCACTGGCGGATCAGCATCAATGGAAACTTGCACCAGCCGCACGGCTGCTTCGGCAGCCACAGCGGATTCTGCTACGACTGCAAATAACACCTGACCGTGATACTCAATGCGCTCCCCTGCAAACACCGGATCATGGCCGAGTGCACTCGTGCAGTTGACACCGGGAACGTCCCCTGCGGTGAGCACCATGACCACGCCAGCTGATGCACGAGCTGTCGACAACTCCAGCGCTGACAAACGACCCGACGCACAGGTGCTCAACCCAAGGGCTACGTGCAGCGTATTTGAAGGTGTCGGCAAGTCGTCGGTGAACCACGACGCGCCAGTAACAAACTGGTGCATGGTCCGTTCGACAAGCGATTCAGCGGGTATCTTCATCCTTTCATTGCCACAGGTTGGTCAATCCGGCGCCGGTGTATTCCAGCCGCATCTTGCGCAGCAGATTGCCCGCCAGTTGCGTGCGATAGGTTGAGGAACCTCTGACGTCATCGATGGGCTGGAAATCCTCGGCAAGGGCGGCTATCGCCTCCTCTATCCTCGCGGTGTCAAACGCGTGATTCTCGAGAACGGATTCGACCGCGCTGGCGCGTGCAGGTCGATTCGCCAATCCCCCAGCGCCGATAACCACGTGACGAAGTGTGCCGCCGTCATTCACAAACGAGCCTGCCAGCGTGACCGCGGCGATATCCTGGTCAAAACGTTTTGCGGTCTTGTAAGCAAAGAGATGAAACGCAGGTGGTCGTCGCGGAAGGTGTACGGCGATCACGACTTCATCCGCGGCCAGTACCGTGGCTCGATTGCCAGAAAAGTACTCTGGCAATGAGAGCTGCCGATGGGTCACGGTGGATTTCACCATCAGTGAAGCGCTCAGGGCCATGAGCAGGGGCGCCAGATCACCCACGGGCGATGCCGTCTGCAAATTACCGGCTACCGTTGCCACGGCGTTGATGGCTGGTGATCCAAAACGACGCAGATAGCCCGCAGCTTCAGGCCACTCGGATATCAGGCACCGGACAGCGCGCGCAACGGTTACACCCGCACCGATGATCAGCGCATGGTCAGTCCATTTAATCTGGGCGAGCTCACCGACCTGGCCTAGCACAACCACCTGGGGCGGATAGGCCATCGATCGACGCCAGGCAGTGATCAGGTCGGTACCCCCGGCCAGCAGCACGGCGTCCGGGTGCTGGCGGCGCAATTCCAACAAGGACGGCAGATCTGCAGGGGCGTAAACGGTGGTTGACTGTCCGCGACAGAGGAGTGGATTGGTTGGCTGGTCGGACGGCTTTTCCAGCTCGACGCCACTTAGCGGCACTGTCCGGCAGGCACGCGCGGCGTCAATGATCGGTCGATAACCCGTGCAGCGACAGAGGTTGCCGGCGAGCGCCGCCTGTACGTCGATCTCGGTAGAACCCTCGTCGCAGGCAGCCGAGATTCTTGCAGCAATTTGCGCCATGACGATGCCTGGAGTGCAGAATCCGCACTGTGCGGAACGGGATTCAACCATCGCGCGCTGTACCGGGTGCAAAGAATCCGCTGTACCCAGTCCTTCAATGGTGAAGACCCGCTTGCCGTGTACCTGGGCTGCAGCGTAGATACAGGAATTGACACCCTTGGTGCCAGTCGCATCAGCGACCAAAACCATGCAGGCACCACACTCACCGCTGCGACACCCTTCCTTGGTGCCGGTCAGATTCGCATCGATGCGGATGACATCCAGCAAAGGCCGTAACGCCTGATCGCCCTCCAGGGTCATCTGTCTTCCATTCAGAAGGAAACTGACCTTGGCTACGGTGTCTTGGTAATGAGGATGCACGGGCTTGTGCTCAATGACCTAGGAAAGTTGTAACGTCATAACACCCAAATGCGCGGGTGTACATCGTGAAAGCGGTCCCGAGAGTAGCAATGGATTGACCTGTTAGGTTTTCAGCAAGCTGTTTGAGAATAGCTTCCCGGATTTCCGCCAACAGGTTTGCAACGCACGCTGACCACTGCGCGCTTTACTCGCTCTCCCCTTCGCAACGCATGGCCTCGCTGGCTGAGCACTACAGATAGCTGTCCCACCCGGGCGTCTCTTCAGGGTTGATGGTGTGAATTCGCTGCAGCGCACAGTGTTGAGTGATGGGACCATTTTCAAAAACGGATAAACCGGAGTCGGTTCTAGGTCTCTGAGTGGGTTTGATTAGTGCCATCAATTGCGCCGATAGTGCGGATCCTCGAGACCGGCGATCGGTATGAAACCCGTTATCGATTTGAATCGCGCGATCCAGGCACTCACTGCGGGATAAGGGCTGAGATCGACGTCACCCATTGGTGCCAGCACGATGTAAGGAAACACCGCAATGTCTGCAATCGTTGGGCGCCCACACGCCAACCACTCACGATTGCGCAAGTGCGAATCGAGGATCTCAAGGGAGCGTCGGCCGCGCATCTGCGCCGCCTCAAGGCTCTCGCCACGATAGTCAGCCGGTAGGCCATTCGCTGAGATACCAAAGGACAGCAGCGCCCGCGCCGTGAACACACCGTATTGCACCCAGCTCGCCGCAAATGCTAGCCATTCCATGATGTGGGCCTGCTCGTCGATCGCGTTCGACCACCACGGCCGCG
>CAIPNE010000039.1 GCA_903866355.1 uncultured Gammaproteobacteria bacterium | reverse complement strand
GTCAAGGCGCGCCACTTTGACTACAACTTTGTAGACTTCACGGGGTATTCCAGCTGTTTTCCCAAGGTCGCTTGGCAACTGCGTAAGGTGCGAATACTCGAAGGCGTGCCGCTGCGCGCCGATCACCCGTTGTCCAAGCGTTATTTTTATGTGGATGAGCAAACCTCCTTCCCGGTGATGGGTAAGGTTTACGACCGTGCGGGTGTCTTGTGGAAATTCTTGATGGCGGGTCTGGCACATCCGGACTATCACCTACCGCAGAACCGTGGCTCGGGCGTTGCGTTGTTAGATTCTTCCGCTGCTATCGACGTGCAAAACATGCACTGCACCACGCTACAGATGATGGCCGTGATCAACCCGCCAAAAATCAACCAGAAAGATTTTGAACCCAGCGAACTGAACGTCACCGGGCGTTAAGGGCAGTGGGTGCTGCGGGCCGTTGGCGGTTGCGCCGACCAACGGTGGCCTGCGGGGTGATGGCGGCCAAACTGCCGTGCAGGTGGGGGAACCCAAAAATGGAATCTAGAACGTGGGAGAGTGGGTATGTCTAAGCAACAAGCGTTTTTGGCGACGCTGTTTGATCTCAACAACAAACATATTTTGCTGACCGGCGCGTCCAGCGGGCTAGGGCGGCATTTCGCTCGCACCTTGGCGCGGGCCGGCGCGCGGGTGGCGATGGTCGCGCGCAGCGCCGATAAAATGCACGACCTCGCGGCTGAAATTCGCGCTGAGGGCGGGCGCTGTGAGGTGTATGCGCTGGATGTCCGTGACCGTGAGGCGACGCGCGCTTGCGTGGCGGCGGTGGAGTTGGTGGCACCCATCGATGTGCTGATCAACAACGCCGGGATTGCCCGTCCGAGCGCACCCGAAAAACTTGCCGACGCCGAATGGGACGAGGTGTACGAAACCAATCTGCGCGGGCCATGGGTGCTGGCGCAGGCGGTGATCAAGTGCCGGCTCGCCGACCAGCGCGAATGTAGCATCATCAACATCGCTTCAATCTTAGGCATCCGCGCGATCGGGCATTTGGCGCCCTACAGCGCGGCTAAGGCGGGGCTGATCAACTTGGGTCGCGATTTATGCGTGGACCTCGCGGCACGCGGGATCCGGGTGAACGCGCTCGCGCCAGGTTATTTTTTCACCGAGATGAACGACGAGTGGTTGCGCAGTCCCGCTGGCGATCGCTTGCGTCAACGCGTGCCAGCCAAACGTTTTGGGCAGGCGGCCGAATTAGACGGCGCGATAGTTTTTCTGGCCTCCGATGCCTCGCGCTTCATGAACGGCAACCTGCTAACTATCGATGGTGGCCAGACCGCCGGCGTGTAAGCGCGCAGCACGTGTGATGTCGCCCCACGATCTGCCACCGGTAGTGGTACGCGATGCACGGCTAGACACCGTGCGCGGCGCGCTGTTGGTTATCATGACCATCGACCATCTGGCCCCCCAGTGGGTCACCCGCTATAGCAGCGAGTCGCTGGGCTTTGTGTCGGCGATGGAAGGTTTTTTTGTGCTGTTTGGCGTGGCCTACGCGCTGGCCTATCGGCGCGTGCTGCACACCCCAGCGCGCGCCTGGTCCAAGAGTCTGCGCCGTGCGCTAACGGTCTATGGCTATCATTTGGCGACGCTGGCGCTGGCCTTTGCGCTGGCGTGCGCAGGCTGGCTGGATGGCCCTGCGTGGTTAGCGCGGGCCGCTGACGTGCAGCAGTTCGGCCCGGGTTTGGCCTTGTGGGCGGCGATGTTAATTTACCGGCCGCAGTTTTTTGATGTGCTGCCAGCCTATGTGCTGTTGTTGCTTCCCGCACCGGTGCTGCTGCGCTGGCTGTGCCGGCCGGGTGCTAGCGCTTGGGTGCTGCTGGGCAGCGCGGCCGGGTGGTTGCTGGGGCAGTGGTTTAACCCCTGGGAGCAACTGGCGCGGGTGGTGTCTCCCATCCAATGGGTCTGGCCTAATTTGCTGACTTGGCAGGCGCCGTTTGTCATCGGCCTATTTTGTGCCACCCGCGAGCCCGCTGGCCCGTGGCTCACGGCGGTTAACAGCCGGTCAGTGAGGCTGCTCTGTCTGGCCATCGTCGGGGTGTGTTTTGCGCTCAAGCACGAGTTAATCAGCCTGAGTCCAAGCCTGCTGCCGCTGTTTGATAAAGGTAATCTCGGCCCTGCGCGTCTGCTCAATCTGGTTGCGCTGGTCCTCTTGGGGGGGTGGTGGATGGGGCGCTTTGCCCCAGCCTCGAAGGTCACCTGGCTGGCGTTTCTGGGTCGTCATTCTCTGGAAGTCTTTTCTTTCCACATCCTGCTGAGCTACGCACTGATGCCGTTGTTCGCTGAACCCCTAGTGATGCCCGTGACGCTGGGGCTGCTAGCGGCGGCGCTGGCGGCGCTTAGCCTGCCCGCGTGGCTGCACGCGGTCTATCAACGGCGGGGGCGCCAGCGTGCGGCCTAGGACTTCAGGCGCTAAGCCGCGCCGGTAGCCGGCTGGCACCGGTTGTACGTCGTTCGCAAACCCGCCGCACCACGTTTTGCGCGTTGGCAACCTAGTGGCACGGCTTGCTTGGGGTCTACCGTGCCGGGCGCTACAGCGCGCCCAGATTAGCCAGCGGATGCTCGGCCGCTGACCAAGGCGTCGCAAAAAAGGCGTCGACTAGCGCCGGGGTGACTGCCGCGATGTCGGCCGGTTGCCAGTGGGGTTGTTTGTCTTTATCGATCAGCAACGCGCGGATGCCTTCAGCGAGATCGGGGCGTGCAGCACAGGTGAGTGCGGCGACCAGTTCGGCCCGAAAAACCTCCGCCAGCGACGCGAGTCGCAAACGGCGTTGCAGCGCAATCGACAGCACGGCGGTGCTGGGCGAACCCGCTCGCAAGGTTGCCGCAGCGCGCGCAAACCATTCGTTGATGCTGGCCAATTCGCCCACCGCCTGCACGATGTCCACCGCATTCGCCTGGCTGCACGCGGCGTTGATCGAATCGAAGTGTTCGCGCAACGGACCGGTTGCTGGCGTCTGCGCAAAAGCCTGCAAGAGGCCGGTGAGCTCCGCGTGGTTGCGGCTGGCGTCGGCCTGCCACGCGTGACTGGTTAACGCGTGCAGCACCTGGGCTTTGTCTGTGTGGGGTATGTAGAGGTCGGCAAGCCCCGCAAAAATCGCGTCTGAAGCATTGAGTTGGGCGGCGGTGAGGGCGAGGAAAATGCCAGTTTTTCCCGGCGCCCGCGCCAAAAACCAACTGCCGCCAACATCCGGATAAAGCCCGATGTTAATTTCCGGCATGGCCAAGCGCAGCCCGCCGGTGACCACCCGATGACTGCAGCCGGCCATTAGCCCCACGCCGCCGCCCATCACCACGCCGTGGCCCCAGCACAGCAGCGGTTTGGGGTAGGTGTGCAGGCAATAATCCAGACGGTATTCGCGGGAGAAAAAATCGAGCGCGTATTGATTGCCCCGAATATCGTGCGGGATTGGCCCCGCGTGGTGGTCCAAGCAGGCGGCGTGTAGTCGATTGAGATCAGCCCCTGCACACAGCGCCCGCTCGCCGGCGCCTTCCAGTACGACCAAAGCGATCTCTGGAGCCGCCGCCCACTGCTGGAGGCGGGCCCACAGGAGGTCGACCATCTCGAGCGTGAGCGCGTTGAGAGAGGCCTCGGCGTTGAGCCGGGCCACCCCGATGCGCAGGCCATTGGCGGTGGGTAGTTCTTCAAATAGGACAGGCGAGTGATCCGACACAGGAAATTCCTTACAGGGCTAAGCGACTGCGCACAGTTTAAACGCGAAGTGCACTGGGCCGCGCGCAAACCCCACCCGGGTGCGCGCGCCGGCGAAGGAGCTGCTGTTTCCCCCCGTCCGCACACCCACAGCCGCCGGGCCGCAGCACGTGGCGTGCGGCGATTTTTGTGACCGCGCGGGGGATGTCCAAAGCCCAGCAGTTTGCGCCTAAGCGAGTTGGGTGTAGTGTCCCAACAGACTTTGATTGCGCCAAAAAAATAGATTAAAAAAAAGTACTTAACGGAGGACCCTACATGACCCAATCCAGACTGCGCTTCGGGGCTTTTATCGCACCCCACACGCCCCCCGATGAAAATCCTATTCTGGCCCTCGAGCACGACATGGATTTAGTGGAATGGCTCGACAAGCTCAACTTCGACGAGGCTTGGATTGGCGAGCATCATTCTGG
>CAIPNE010000038.1 GCA_903866355.1 uncultured Gammaproteobacteria bacterium | reverse complement strand
TGCTCAAACCCAAGGCGCCCATTCAGGTGCCTGCCGGGATCAGCATTTATCCGCACGAAATTTTTCGGATCTCCAAGCGCTGGGCGGCGACGCGTTTTACCCAGTTGGTTCACTACAACACGCTCGACCGGGGTGGGCATTTTGCCGCCTTTGAGCAGCCGGTATCTTTTGTGAACGAAGTGCGCACGGCGCTGCGCGCGATGCGCTAAGCGCCGTTCTCTACGGCCACCCCACCCGCGGCCCGCTGGTTGCGGGTGGGGCCTTAACACTCAGGCCGGAAGCGCGGCGCCCATGCGGTAAATGGCCCGGTGCATCACCCACATCACCACTTGGGTGGTGGCGATGGTCACTTCAAAATCTGCGTAATCATGATTTTTTTGCACGCTAAGGCCTGCCACCCGGGCGTGCACGGTATAGGGCTCGTTGAGATGCACCACGCCGAAGTGCGCAATTTTGCTCGCCACGTGGATCCAGGGGCCTACCGCCACGTTGCTGTCTACCACCATATTGGCCTGCCGTAACAACCACGCGGGGTGGACCACCGATTGGTAGAGCGCCAAATCCTCGCCCATCCCGCGCAACAGCACCGCACTTTGCGCGGGCGTGAAAATTTCATGCAAAGTGCCCAACTGCGGATTGGACCCCAACGCCTCGGGGGTGGCGGGCCGGCGCACGGCCGGCAGCGGCACGCTGTGGGTGAGCGTGGGCAGTTCCTGAGCCTCGCCCGGAAAACTGGCGCTACCGACCACGCAAGCCTCGCCGGCGGCATTTTTTAGCGCCAGTTCAAAGGTGTAGGTGGCATTGTTGCAGGCACTTACCCGGACGTAGGTGGTGAGGGTTTCGCCGGTATAAACCGGCCGCCGAAAACGCGCTTCAAAACTACCCTGATGCAGAAACGCCTCTCCAAACAGGGCAATCAAAGGATGCGTGAGATAGCCATACAGCGTGACCCCCGGCACTAGCCCGCCGGCAAATCCCAATTGTCTGGCACTGGCGTCGTCGTGCATGGGATTGGCGCTGTCGGTGGCATCGTTTTCCGCAATGATTTGCCAAGTGGGTAATACTTGTTCGGGTTGCAGCACCCAGCGTGCGGGGCTTGCGGGCATAGATGAGTGCATCGGGTTTTCCTTTAACCGGTGTGACGGGGGCGCGTTGAGACGCGCCAACGCAGTTTAAGCGTGCCTGCGCGGCCAGCGCCATGTGGGCGTTGCGCGCGCAGTGGTGGCAACCGATCAGACGAAAGATCCAGCCGAGTAGGCCGCGCGCGAGCTATTGGTGCGGGGCGCCGCGGGCCCGTGGGGTCTGTTGTAGGATCAATCCGCTAGCATTTTCGTTGCCCGAAAATGCCCCCACCACCGTGTTCATTTTGTTTGGGAGAAATATTATGTTGATTGTTGCCGTGGTATTCGAATTTGTTCCCGGCGGATTTGAGCGCATCAAGGCCGTTGTTGAGCTTGCCGTGGCGGGGTCTCGTCAAGAACCCGGCGCTAAAATCTACGAC
>CAIPNE010000037.1 GCA_903866355.1 uncultured Gammaproteobacteria bacterium | reverse complement strand
GCACCACCTACGGAGATGGCAAAGTCTGTCGAGGTAATAGCTACCATGATTTATTCGTCCGATATTTGACTGACGTAGATGGATTGAGTCCCTGTTGCTGCAGTAGTCAGAGTCTCGTAGGGGATGTAAGCGGTGCCTGCTGTAGCCTTGCGCACCTTGATGCGCAGGTCGTTGCTGGCGCTGCCGCCCGCATAGACGGGGATGGTGAACGCCTCGGTCGTGCCGGTAGCCGTGCGCTCGTCCACCAGGGTGCCCGCCAGCTGCTCTTCGATGCGGATACGCGAGCCGATGACCACGTTGGTCAGGGTCAGCGTCATGTTGCCGAGCGAGTCGGTTGAGAGGAGCTGACGACTGATGGGGGAAAAACAGTCAGGCACCCACCGGCCACGGTTGGTAGGAATGACAAGAACGCCAAACATGAAGTTTGGTTGCGGGAGCGCGATGCGCGGGATAGACGCCATCAAGTCACCTGCACTTCGGGGTCAATGAAGATGGCCTGGGTGGTGTTGGTCACGTTCTTGTGGAACTTGAACATCACCGTGATGATCGACCCGGAAGCAATAGAGTTGGCGGTTGTGAGTTGCAGTTTGAACTTGTTGTGCAGCACGGTTCCCCCATCCACAAACGAAACCTTGCCGCCACTCTCGGCGCTCCATGTGGAGGTGCTGGCCGTGAGACTTCCGCCCGAGGCGTTATAGGTCGTTTCGGTGTATTGCACGCCAGCGGGTGAGGCGTATGTCACCACCATGCTGATGTCCGCCAGAGAAAATGTCAGCGTGTCCGCAATTGCAATTTCAGCCGTGATGGTGCGTGCCGCAGAACTCAGCGAGTTCACTTTTGACACCAGGGGGCCGATGTAGGGAGTGAGATTCAAGGACGCCGACGCTGCCGTGGCAGGCACAACACGCAGGGACCAAGGGGTAACACCGTCTTGGAGCGTGGCGTTCAGCGTTGGAAAACTTCTCTTGGAGTTCCATTCCGTACACCCCTGCCACGTATCTGCAATAAAGTCCCGTGTCGGATCAGATGCTTCAGCAAATATTCCAGTATTGCGATACTGACTGGCAAATCCAGCGGCAGAGTAGGTGGGGCCGCGCAGATCCATGTTCCCCAACTGACAACCCATGAACACCAGGTTTTGCGCTGATGCCGGAATCCCGGAAGCAGTTAGCCTGCTGCCTGACACAAAGTTATTGAATTTGCAGTTGACGAACGTCATCGTGCTGTGACTTACTGACGCTGCCTGAAGCAAAGCTCCAGCCGTATGCGCGCTGGGTGCGGTGTCGCCATCGAACACATAGTTATCGATCGTGCAACTGGCGGTCCCGCCTCCCGTGTAGGTGCTGCTAACCGGTGCGTTCGCGGGGGTACGCACATCAACTCGACCATTCTCAAAGATGGTCCCTGCGTAGACGGAACCATACGTAATGGCAATGGGATCGTGCAGGCCCGACACCAAAGAAAGAAGTGCCACCCCGGTGGATCGACTCCGCAACCCCGCACTTCCGGTGTGGATCATCCCCGGGCTATTGCCTGTGCCCGCATATTTCACCTGCATCTGGAGAGAGTAAGAACCGTTTGCTGTACGGGGGCAATTGAGCCATGTGTAGTCGCCCACCCCAAGCGACCACTGCCCAGTCGAGTAGCTAGTCTCAAACCTTGTGATCGCAAAAATCGAGTTTGCTGGGTTGCTCGTCCAAATTGTTTGCAAAGCATCTACCCGGTACTCAATAGGGGTCGTGACAGTGCCAACGAATTTCCCGACCATAGCTACCCCCGCGCCACTAAAACGAACATTGACCTCTCGGTTAGTGGCTATGTGGACAACATCGCCTGCGGTCGCAAAACCGGCGTTTGGCCCCCTGGTGCTCATCGCGCCATATCCCGCAATGCTCAAAGCACTTGGCAAGAATGCCAGGGCCTTTGGTACTGTCGCGTAACCCCACGAACCGCCCGAGCCACCGGAGAATGTCCATGGGCCTGTGACACCAGTGAATCCAGACTGCGCGACTGCCGCCCCGTTGTACGCTGCCGACCCGGCGCGGGTCATTATTTCCAGGTTGTTTCCGGTGCGTCTGGCAAAAACGGCATCCTGAATTTTCGGAGTCGTCCATCCGGTGCTCATGGCCGTGATCACGGATGTCGCCGTGGTGCGGTTGATTGCCGCAACAAGATTGTCGATCAGTGTCGTGCCAGAACCCGCATTGAAGTTGTTGACTGTCGCCCCTGAAGCCACGCAAGTCAGCACCGCGCCCATCACGCTGAAGGTATTACCGGCGGCGGCAGTTGCGGCGCTCAAGTCGATGCTGATGGTGGCTGATGCTGTCGCCTTCGTGGTCGCAGTTCCGTCGCCGTCTTGTGGCTCCCCCCATGTGAGTGGGATATTCAGCGGGAACGCATACTTACCCGTGATTGTGGTGCTCGCCACGGTTTGCGACGGGGTAATGGTGTAGGTGCCTGTGCCCCCCAGGCCGGTCCCGAGCGCCGTGATGTAGGTGCCGGCGGTGACACCAGTACCCGACAACTCAGACCCAAGGCCCAGTTCCCCGGACGTGACCGCTGACACTGTGAGCGTTGTGGTTGAGATGGAACCCGTGACTACACCATCACCATAGGCCCCGTGGTCGAGGTAGAAGTCAGCCATTCAGAATCTCCCCCGCCCGCCCCGCAGCCAGCAGGCCCGCAGCCTCCAGGAACTGCACCCCGGCGATCGTGTCGGGGTCGCCCGTGTTCACATCCTGCGCGGCATCGAGCAGGGCCATGTAATCCTCCAGTGCGGGGTTCTGCTTGGCGACGGTGCGCAGCGTGATCCGCTCTTCCCCGGTGAACCGGCGCAGGAACTCCAGGCGCGTCATCACGCGGCCGGTCGCGGGCGTGTCGACCACAGGCACGACCTCGACGACCTCGGTGTGGTCATGGGTGGCGAACTCCATTCCACCCCAGGGGATCGGTGCGTCCGCGTTGTAGCGGTAGACCTCGACTTGGTCGGACTGGCGGGTGACGGCGTAGGTGGTCATGGTCGTAGTTCAGGTGGAAGGTTGCGACCGGCGCGCTCGTTCAAAAAGGACTTTTCACAGTGATCTGTCGAATGCCACGAAAACAAGAAGTCGATCGTGGGTTTGAACAGCAGGCCAAAGGGGCGACGCTTCACCCACATGCGCCAGGCGCGACTGCTCAGTGTCTCGTCGGCCCCACGCACCGCGGGCAAACGGCGTCACCAACACGTTAAGCAGTTGGTCCAAGGCGATCAGCAACTGCAGCAGCCAATGCTTGGCGCATTGCGTCATAGTGCGTTCGCTCCTGGCGTCTTTACGGCTCCTGGCGTGGGGTCGTAGGCGGTGAGCTGCACGCCGAGTTCTGCGGCCAGTGATTGCGCGGCGGCGATCGCGGTGATGGTGTCGTCAAAGTCGTAGCCCATGGCGGCCGATAGGTCCTGTGGGGCCATAAGGCCAGCCTTTACCGCCAAAATCTTGGCCTCCATGTCACCCTTGGGGTCCACCCAGTCCCATCGGCGCGGCTGCCAGTCATGTCTTGCGAACTTGGTGGCTTTGGCTGCCGGCAGAGCGCTGCCGTTTGGCATGGTGATTGCGCCCATGAGCAAAGACTGCTGGAGCCAGGCGCGAAACACGGGCTCCATGAAGACCTCTATGAACCACTGCTGATCCGCAGACCATCGGTCGCGCTCCTCCAAACTGCCGGAACGGATGCTGGAATAGCTCACGCCCTCCAGGTCGTTGGCCAGGGAGTGGTACGCAACGCGCCACCCGCTGGCGATGCGTTGCAGCGTGGTCTTGACAAATGGCCCAAAAACCTCGTTTGGGTATTTGGATTCGTGGGGGACAAATCCACTTCCGGCCGGCAGCGTGTCGTAAGTTCCGGGCTGCGTTGTCGCAATGGTTGTTCCGGCGTCGTCCGCACCAATCGGGGATTGGCCGTCCGGCGTCGTAAAAAACCCGTAGTGGTTGGCACCATGTTCGGCCGCAAGCAGGGCTGACAATTTGAAGTTGGCCAAGTGGTGCAGGCTGATCATGCCCGGGGCCATCCACGGGATGCCGCGCATCTGCTCGGCTCGCTCCATCTTGAACTTGTGCAACGTGTCGTTGATGTCCAGGCGTATGCGCTTTCGATCACTGCCTGCGCCGTCATTCGGATGCCCGGCGAACAGGTGCAGAGCAACTGGGCGGCGGTAGTTGTTGACCTCCACGCCCATGATTACGGCGTTTGAGGAGCCGGACGCCGCACGGTTGAAGGTGGTATCAATGCGATCGACGTCAACCACTTGCAACGCGATGCCGTATTTGTTTGCAGCGTCTGCGCCGCGCACAAGACGAACCAAAAACTCACCGTCGCTGGGCAGGCTGCCGACCAGCGTTTCGCACAGGTCGCGCAGGCTTTGGCGGCCAGTGATGTCACAACCGGCGCTCCAGTCGGCCCAGGCTGCCTCGATCGCAGAATTTGCCAGCCGATCGGGTTTGTTTGGAGCGTCCTCAACCCTGGCCTGCAGCCGAATGCCGCTGGGCCCGATGATGTTGTTGCGCACCATGCCGACGAATTTGACCGCGTAGTCGTTATTAATGGCCAGATCCCGACCGCGCGCCCGTGTTCGGTTGAGATCGGAGCGCAGATCCTGGTTGATGGATTGCTCTGTGGCCGTCCAGGCGGCTGTCAGTCGGTCGAGTGCGGCAGCCTGCAGGCGGCGCTTTTGCACCGTCGGTCCGCTGATCCAGCGGGCAATTGAGGCGCGGGCACGCTGCACGAGGCTGGTACTGTTCATGGATTCATCCAAATCGGACCATTACGCGGCGCTTATCGGGCAGGCCGCGGGCCGCGTTGCTGGCCGCTTCCTCGCGCGCGACCTCGAACTGGTAGCGGCTGCGCATAGCCAGGAGGTCTGCGAGCGGGATTTTCTGCAAGCGTCGGCCAGCAATTTCGTACATAGCCGCCGTGAGGTTTCCGCTGTTCTCAAGGTAGGCTTCAATGTTGGCGAGCACTTTGCGCGGATGGCTGCGGCCGTCCACGGCAGCTGCGAAGCTGGGGTGCACAGTGATGGCGCCAGACCCAACGGTGTAGACCTCTGCGGCCTTGCTGACCTGCGCGCGCCATTCGTAATCACCCGCCGCCCAGGTGGCGGTAGTCGACGCCAGCACGTTGACCAGGTGGTCGGCGCCGCTGGCAGACGCACTGAACGTGACCCGCACGGCGGCATTGGCCAGCACGTAACTCAAGACCCACCCGTCCGACGCCAAGTAATCAGGCAAAGACTTAAGCCATTTGGCGGTGTCTCCGGCCAGCAAAGACGTCGGTTCTAGGGTTGGTGTTGGGGCGGCCATGTTTTGACACTATGGCGCCGACGCTGTCCGGTTTACAAGGCAAAAAGCCGGACGGCTATTTGTTGATGATTTCCAGCAGGCGGCTTTTCTTCAGTCTGTAGCGGCGCTCCAGAAGTGGGATGCGCTCCCCGGCCTGGTAGTCACTGCGAATCTGGGCGTCACGGCGGGAGTTGTCGCGGGAGGTGATGTAGTGGCGCTCGCCGCCAAAAACCAGCTTGACCTGCGCGCCGGCAGCCTCCTCGATGTGGCGGTGCATGGCGGCGCTCAGCGCCGGGGCCATGGCCAGCACGCACCTGATGGTGTACTCCACGACGTCATCGGTGTGCTCGACTTTTTGCAGATCGAGCGTGGTCTGTTGGTGGTCTGGCGGCGTGGAGATCATTTTTACCATGCTGGTCTCGCTGTAGGTCGGTGGCGGGATGGGCGATTGACGGACGCGTTTCGTGGCTGCAGGTTGGGCAACTTTTGTTCTGTCATGGCCTCTTCTGACGCGGGCGTAGACGCCTGCACTGGCGCCTCGACCGTGGCCGCAAAGAGGTCGGCCTCGCGCGGAGAAATGCGCTGCTCGCGCCTGGCCCAGCTCGGTTCTCTGTAACTCTGAATGCCCAGGTAGCATGCTGCAGCGTATGCGTACACCATGCCGTCGCCAGCTTCCTCTCGGTGGCCCTGGGGGGTGATCCAACGCATGGAGTGCTTCCCCTGAACGACAACCGGCAGCAACCTGGCAGCGGTCATCTGCTCGAATTCGTCGGTCTCGCTCAGTCCCTTGGGAACATGCACATACCCGGCGCCGGCTTGGGTGAGGCGCATTCGGCCGTACAGCAGGTGCTTGGCGGTGTCGGTCCCGACCTGCCAAACCTTCACGCCGGCCTTCTGGGTGGTGCCGCGCCAGTTGATATCGATGAGGCTCGGTCGTCCAAGCACCGGGCGGCCATACTGACTGGCACCCTTCACCGCGAGGACGTGAGACCTGGCGTGGTGGCGGCAGTAGTTGTAGACGGCGTGGGTGTTGTGGCCACCGGTGTCGATACAGGTGGACTCAATCAGCATCTGGGAGCCGCTCACATGCATCACCGGCGTGCGGCGTATCTCGGTCAACCTGGTCCACGGCGAGCCATCAGTTCCTTCGTCGAGGTTGGGGTCTCCAAAAATGATGTGGCGATCGATCAGCCATGATTCCTCACCACGGCCAAAGGCCCAGACGCGGGCCTCGAGGCGATCGGGCTGCGTGTCGACGCCCATGACCAGCATCAGGCCGTGCAGCGGGACCTTGCCGAGCTCGTAGGCTTCGGCCCGATTGCGCAGTGTCTGGCTGTCGGCGCCGCTGCCAAGTTCTTCCCAGTCCTCTGCCAGGCTGGAATTTATGAACTCCTTGAGTGGGCTGCTGTTGCCGGCCTTTTTGGCCTGCTGCGCGGACTCCCACTTCTCGACCAGGCTGGGCCAACTGCGCCAACCCAATGGCGAATACAACTTGTTGAGGTGAAACCCCGCCCGCCGGCCTCGCCCTGCCCCCGGCGCTTCGGGTATCCAGATGCCACCGGCCAGCATGTCGGTCTTGCAGTGCTCCTGGATCGCCGCGCCGCAGTGTCGGCAGACATAGACCGCAGTCTCGGGCCGCGCTGCGCCCAAAGGGGACTTGAGCCACTGGATGCCCCAGGCCTGCCCGGTTCCCCACTCCAGGACCTGCCGCTCGCCACAGTGCGGGCACGGCACATGGTAGCGGCGGCGATCGCTGGCCTGGTACTCGTCGCCGATTACCGAAGCGCCCTTCACCGTGGGGGTACTGGCGATGACCAGCTTGCGCCGGCTGAAGTTGGACATACGCTCCTCGAGCAGCGCGAGCGGCGGGCCCTGGTTGTCGACGTCGGCCGGCCACTTGTTGACCTCGTCGGCCACTGCGAAGCCCAGCGGCTTGGAGGCCAGCGAGCTGGCGCTGTTCGCCCCCCCGAAGAAAACTGCAAAACCGCCCTGAATGGTGCGCGCGCGCCAGCTGCTGGACTCGTCGCGGCTGCGGCTCACCGAGATCAGGCCGTGCATGACAGGAGTCTGCAGGACCGTCGGAAGAAAGCGCTGGCCACTGTGGTCCTGAGCATCCTGCAGGGTCGGCTGCACCATCATCATGTCCTGTGGATCCGTGTGGATCCGTTGCATGATCGCGTTGTAGAGCACCTCGGTCTTGCCGAGCTGCGTGGCAAACATGAGAACGATGCGCTCGTATGGGCTGAAGGTGCTGGCGCATTCCATTGGCTCCACCAGGTAGGGCGTGCGCTCGTTCCTCCACAAACCGCGTTCCGGGCCCTTGGCGATGTGCCGGTATCGTCCTGCCCAGTCGGCCGTGCTGACCAGTGGAGGAGGCGCCAGAAAGCGCAGCTTGAGCTTGCCCAGGATGTCGGCTGCGCGCGCGTCATCGGTCGCCAGGTCGCGCGCGCTCATGGATTGGCGCCCGGCAGTTGCACGCCCGACATGAAGTTGAGGGCCTTGTTGTGCTCCAGATCCAGCAGCTGCTCGATCTGGAACGTCTCAGTTTCCACGGCCAGCAGGGGTGCCAACCGTGCGCGCACCTGAAGCAGGTGCTCCCGCGCCGAGGCCAGCGCGTTGGACCAAACGGCTTCGACTGCCTTGACCTGGATGATCTCGCCGCGCTTCTGCGCCAGCTCGATTTCCGCCATGTTCGCCTCTGCGATTTCGCGTCGGGTCTTCGCCTGGTCGTGCGACTCGGGCATTTCGGTACCATCTTCCTGGACCTGCTGCGCTCGGATCATTGCGCGCAACGTGTCGCCGCCTACCACCTGGGCGCCGGGCGGGACGGGTTTGCGCTTGGCGATGTTCTGGCGGGCCTGGCGCCAGGCTTGGGCGGATTCGACGCTATCCACCGGCATGCCCTGCTTTTTCAGCTTGACCATGGCGGCGCTGGACAGCCCAAGCGAGCGGCCAATGGAGTTTTGTGATGGTTGCTTACTGGTCATGGGGTCGCTTACCGCTTGCTGCTCACCCTGCATAAAATCCACAAACTAGCGCGATCTCGGGATCGTTTCGACCCGTAGGTGAGAAGTCCCTGGGAGTACCTTTGATGGGGGGGGGTGAGTAGCGATGTATCCTTGGGCCACAACTCACACGAGCAGAGCTATGGCCATATCCGATCCGATCAAATTGACGCCGATCCAACGAGCAGTGCTGCAGGAACTTGCCACTGGTGCCATGCTTACGGTGGATGTGCACAACCTGCTGTGGCTGAACGGCCGAGTGGTCCAGCCAAACACACGAGCTGTTCTCATGAAACACCGCCTCCTTCGCAGGTTTGATATGGACCATGACATCAAGGCCAAAGGCAATGGCTTTGTGCTTTCGGAAAAGGGTCGCCAAGTTATTGCAGCGCTTTGACATGATCAGCGGGTCGCATTGAACTTGGCGGTGAAGAAGCGCACATCGTTGGCGAACAGCGCAGGGAAGCGGGCCTCGATCAGCTGCACCACCTTGGCGTTGATCCGCTTGGTGTTGAACATCTGTGCCACATCGATCGTCTGCAGCGCCTTGATGGGCAGGCGGGTCTTGCCCTCGCGGATCATCAAGGTCTTGTTTCCATTGATAAGGAACGACCCAGGGATCAGCTGTCGGGGGCCGCTGCGCTTGACCTTGAAGGTCACACCCTTACGGGTCTTGCGGGGAGAGAAGCGCCCCAGGTTGAGACTGCGCCGACCAGGGCGTGATATCGACGACAGCGCAGCACTCAGTTGGAACTTGCCCTTGCTCGCGCTCGCACGCTGCACCTTGAGCGACTGGTTGACCGTGCTGGCGTTGATGTTGAACTCGCCGCGAATCTCCCTGCTCATGGCCGTCTTGGCCAGGGCCACGGTCTTGTTCAACGCACTGGCCACGGCCTTCTCCGCGATGTCCTTGCGCAGGTTCTCCAGTTGCCTGGCCACGGCGGGGAAGTTGGTTTGAATCTTGATCTGCATTACAGACTACCCCCACGGATGGTTACGGATACATCACCCCATCCGTAACCCCGAAACCCGCATAAACAGTAGCTTTCCACGGATAACAAGGTATTACGGATAGATCGTGCGAGTGCGCACACGTGCGCGCACACACATGGGCAGAATCGACCCCGCATCCGTGTATCCGTGGAAACCCAGCATCCATGCGGCCCACGGATGATTACGGATGCCTGATTTCCCACGGATGCATCCGTGGAAACGCGCATGGTTCCGTGCTGAAAAAGGTCAGTTGTCACCGATGTAACCCTTCAAATTCGCCTCAAACATGTCAATCGCGTCCTGCGCGAACTGCCCGATAGACACCCCATCAGGGGGCGGGGAGTTGAACCACATGCGCGTGGTCGTCTGGATAGTCTTCGGGTTTGCCATGCTCACGGACAGTTTGTCGCTGGCCAGGCGCATCACCATCCTGGCAAAAACGTTCTTGGACATCGGGAACTTCTCGCCCTCGATCACGCACCATCGCCGATACAGGCGGTATGCCTGGTCCGAGCTGCACGACGCGAACGTCACCTGCAGCGTGTTGGTCGACCAGGCGAGCCACCACCGCTCAGGGTTGGGGCGTCCCAAGTCGATCAGGTCGCTCTTGGCCTGGGTGACGGGGGGCGGGGCAAACGGGTTGAACTGCGCCAGGCCGCGCTGCGTCAGGAAGTGCAGGAACGCCTCCCGGCCGCCGTTGTCCCGGCAGGCCACCACGGCCTTGTAGAACTCTGGCAGCATCTTGGGGGGCGTCCAGATCACGCAGTAGCGCCGGTCTGACGCATCCAGGGCATTGGGCTGCAGCTCGTTGGACAGGAACACCAGGTTGACATGGTTGGCCTCGGAGCGCACCGGCATCATCTTGGTGTTGATCTTGATCTCGCGCCCCGAGATCATGGCCTTCAGCTTGCCCTTGAGGTGGCGCATCTCCGTGCGACTCAAGACCTCATCACCGATCACAAACAACTGGTGCGAGATCCAGTCGTTGAATTTGTCTTCGAGCTGGTCCTGCCCCACCACCGAGCCATACGACCCGTAGATGTCTCGCACGATCTCCCAAAACAGGTTTTTGCCTGACCCTTCATCACCATGCATGATCACGGCCGTGGGCATCTTGGCGCCAAGGTTCTGCAGCGGGTAGGCCGTCCAGTCCAGCACCCAGTCGTACAGCTCATCGTTGTCACCGCACAGGTGGCGCAGCAGGTCGAGGATGGGCTGGCAGTCGCCGGCCATAGGAACGGTCTCAAGGCCGCCGAACAGGTTGATACAGGCCGGGCCGCAGGTCTTGGTCGGGTCGAACACGACCTGCTCGGCATGCACCACGCGGCGCTTGTCGCTGGTCATCCACATGCGTACCTCGTCGTTGCCGAACTGGTTGCGGATGCCGGCCACGCTGTACGCCTGACGCGTCTCAACGTCCCAGGCGATCTGGCTGCAATACTGCAGCGCCCAGTTGCGAAACAGCGTGTTGAGCTTGCCGGTGTCCACCTTCTTCTTGCGCTTTTCGCGCTTGGGTGGTGCGCCCCCCTCCCCTGTGCCGGCCGCGGGCGCGTCGTCGTCTTCCATGTCGGGGGGTTGACTCATCTGGTAGACCTTGGCGCTATTGGATTGATCAGCCATATTTTTGGAGTTGCTGCAGCACATCGAGCGCCACATCGAGCTGGGCCCGCACCTGGGGCAATCCCTCCAGGCGGTGCAGGTCATTGAAGTCGGTGTCCTTGTCGCCACGCTGGGCGGCGAAGATCGGGTAAGAGCGCACCACCAGGCGGGCGCCGGCATCCATCACGCCATCCATGGCGATCTGGGCCTGGATGCGGCCCACGTTGTTGGCGATGCCCTTGATGTTGGTGCGCCAGTCGTCATCGGCGCAGATCACGATCGGGCATGTCTTCAGCATGGAATGGATCGACTCCACAACCAGCGGCAGGTTGTACGCATCCCATGCCACAAACACCGGGTATCGGCGCTCCATGGCCATGCGGATGGTCATGCCGGTGGCGTAGCCCTCGCACACGAACACCGGCTCTCCGACCACGGCCAGGCCCAGGCGGCAGGCAGTGCCGGGCTTTTCCATGCCGTAGGTGAATTTCTTGCTGCCGTCGTCACGGATGATCTGCACACCCTTGAGCGCCTGGTCGCGGGGCAGGTCATAGCGCAGCATGGGCAGCACAATGCCGCCGCCCTGGTCTTGATTGAGGTAGCGGCAGCTCTCGGGCTTGTCGATGCCTTTGCGCACCGTGTAGGCGCTCGACCCATCGCGCTGGGCAGTGTGCCAGGCTGTCGCTGCATTGGCCTGTGCATTGCCGGCCAATGCCTGCCGGGACTTGGCATCGGCTGCAGCCCGGGCTGCGCGCTCGGCACGCCTGCGGGCCAGCTCGGCGGGGTCGGGGCGCTCGCCTGGCTCAAACCTGTAGCCGCCGTCCTTCGCCAGCTTGATGATGGTGCCGATGGTGTACCCGCCGGCCCGGCTCTTGAAACCGCGCCATGAGCTGCGACAGGCCGGCGCGCTGTAATTGCCGGCCTGCTGGCTCCATGAGTCCCAGGCCGACCATGCGGCATCACTAAATTCGGCCTTGAGCGCCATACCCACGGCCACCCAAGTCTCGCGGTCTGCGGCGCCGTCAATGAACTGCAGCATGGCCTCGGCCTGGCGCAGGTCGATCGGGGTGCGATCCAGCACCGCTCCTGTCATCTTTTCCCCTGCAGTGCTTGGGTGCGGGTCATCACTTGTCCCACTCCAACAAAGACTCATCGGACGACCTGAGTCCAACCCCAGCCATCACGCGCAGCGCATCGATGTATGCCGCGTCATAGCTCTTGTGCGCAATCGGGACCACCTTCAACCCGCAGGCCGCCAAAAACCGCCCCATGACCTCTTTGTCTGTGCGCGAAATGGTTGTTTCGGACAGGCCCATGGCCTCTGCGACGTGGACTTGCTTTGCCTCCGCAAGCGCACGCAATATGGCCGTGTGGTTCTTGCGTGACACCGCCTCGAAGTCGGGCGACATTTCAGTCATGACCAAGAACCTCCCCACGCACCAGGCAGATCGCATCCGCAGCATCACCGAAGAAAAAACGAACCCGACCGCGCACAGCCCTTTCGAGGCTTCCGAGGAGACACATCATTCGTGCCCAGCCAGTGCTCGACACACCAGGGGGGTTCAAAGAGTCACCGGCCACGCTTGTCAAAGATGCCGGCAACTGCAAAGGGTGGGCGGCCCGATCGGCGGCCTTCTGTCGCGTCATGGACGAACTCCAGCGCCTGACGCGCGTTGCACCCGTGCTATCCGAGCCGCAACCAGCCGAAGCAGTGATCGAGATGCAGGCCCGCGTTGCCACGCACCTGCAGCGATTCCACGAAGCCGTGCAACACCGGATCGCATCTTCACGCGCGATCTGATCGGGAACAGGGTTGGCCCTTGGGTGCCGACGATCCACATGTCACACACCCGCAGCAGCGGGCTCCGTGGGTTGAACAGGAGCCCACTTTGCGTCCAGCAAAAAAAGGTGCGGAAACTCAATCTTGACTGCGGAAGGTATGCCACGCTTGATCCAGTTTTGGACCCGCTGCACCCCAAATTTGTCGTACCCAAGCATGGCGGCGACCTTCGACGGCCCGCCATATTTTTGTATCAACTCAGCGTCACTCATGGTGATATTAAACACCATGTTTAATGTCTAGTCAAACTAATTGTTTAGTTTGCTTCGCACCACTTTGTCATCATCTGCCGGTATGCGAAAAAATCGACACGAATCTCTTCAGCGCCTGCTCGACGCCGCAATTCCACATGACGTCGATGGTCTATCCAGCTTGGCCACAGCCATGCAAACTACCGAGCAAGTTGTGACGAACTGGGGCGCACGAGGCGTATCGAAGGATGGAGCCCTGAAGGCTGAGGAGCTTTTCGGTTGCTCGCCTCTTTGGATCTTGAAAGGCGCCCAAAATGCCGGCGCCGGCAACTACTCGCCGGAAGCTCTCACTCTTGCGTGGCTGCTGGATCAGATCCAGGAACGCATTGCCAAGGTCCGCGCAAATCACGCGGCTACTGAAGTAATCTTGCGCGAGCTGCCACCTGGCGTTCTGCCCACTCGTACGCAATCTGAGCCTGCGAGTCCAGAAAAACAGCGCGCATGACGCCTGCCGCGGCCAGCCTGCGGGCGTAGGCCGACCACAACGCAAACTGATCCTGCCGAACAACCACGGCTCCAGCGGGCGAGCGTGGTTTGTATACACCCTTTGGCACCTCGGGCATTTGCGACATTAACGTCACTGACCGGTCCATTCGCAACACGACGCACGGCGCGGGGCCGGTGTCGCGCAGCACCTCCATCCGCAGTGCGTCAAATGCCGCCGCACTGAGCGGACCACTGTAGACGGCCTCCACAAGACCGCTGCGACTCACAACCCCACTGGTTGCCATTGCGCCATTGAATTTGTATTTGTGCATTTG
>CAIPNE010000036.1 GCA_903866355.1 uncultured Gammaproteobacteria bacterium | reverse complement strand
TCGCACCAATTTATCGGTTTGCAGCGGGAATACTCACGCTGGTCGGGCATGAGGGCGTGTCAACTTCAGCCAGCCAAGAGCCGAATGACAGTGGCGCGATTTTACGGACCATCTTGGTGATCCTTATCTTAGTAATCAGTTATTACTCGGCAGGCAGGCTGAGAAAGAATATTGTGCCGATCGCCGCGCTATTGTTGGTGCTGATCGGTGCGATGTTGTTGGTGCCCTGGGATTTTTCTGGCGCGCCGCTGTAGTCACGGCAAACCTGATCAATACGGTCTGCGTGCCAAATTGTTGGCCTCGTCATCCCAGTCAACAGTCTGTGCTAGTCAGTGTTGAGCAAATTTAAAAATGTACCCCAACCGGTGCCACCCAGCGGGTGGCCTGGTCCAGCTTGGTCAGGAATATTGCCGGCCCGGCCGGTCGAGCAACGCCTTCGCGCAGGCCCATGGCGAAATGTCCGGCGGTTGGGTTGGGGCGGGTGACGGGTGGTTGGCTAGCGAGCGTTCCGCTTGCGGAAAGCCACCCCGTGGCGATGAAACCAGCCAGCGGCGTGGGGTTCGCAGCGCAGCCGCGCTGTCCGCGTGCGGGTGGTTTGCCTGTGCCTGTGGCCGGTCCCCTTGAGGCCTGTGGCATCGGACTAGAAGCCCCGGCGATCCATTTCCGTATAATGCAAAATTCAACCACAACCGTTCGCAATATCGGGAGGCGCGCCAACATGCCGGGGCTGTATTTTGAGGAATTTTACGTCGGACAAACCTTCGACCATCCCATCCGCCGGACCGTCACCGAGACGGACAATGTGCTGTTTACCACCATGACACACAACCCCGCGCTGCTGCACCTCGACGAGGAGTATTGCCGCACCCAAACCGAGTTCGGCCAGCGCATTGTCAACAGCTGTTTTACGTTGTCGGTGATGGTCGGGGTCTCGGTTTACGATACAACGCTCGGCACCACCGTGGGTAACTTGGGGTGGGATGAAGTGCGTTTCCCCAAACCAGTTTTTCATGGCGACACGTTGCATTTTCAGACTGAAATCGTCGAGCTGCGCGACACCAAATCCCGTCCCCAAAACGGCATCGTTATTTTTGCCCACCGGGCTTACAACCAACGCAATGAACTGGTGGCGAGCTGTAAGCGCACAGGTCTGATGTTGAGGAAACCCGCATGAATATTTTGCGTTCCATGTTGTTTGTACCTGGCGACAGCGAAAAAAAACTGGCCAAGGCCAGTAACGTTGGGGCCGACGCGCTCATTCTTGATCTAGAGGACGCCGTGGCGGCCGCGCGCCGACCCATCGCACGCGAGATGATCCAAGACTACCTGCGCGGCGCGGATCGCAGCCGCAGTGAACTCTGGGTACGCATCAACCCGCTGGATTCGGCAGACGCCCTGCGCGATGTCACCGCCGTGGCGAAAGCCCGTCCAGATGGCATCGCCTTGCCCAAATGCGATGGCCCTCACCATGTACAACAACTGAGCCATTACCTCGACGCTTTGGAAATTGAGCACGGCATCCCGCTGGGCAGTATTGCCATCTGCGCGATTGCGACAGAAACCGCGATCGCCCCGTTTGCCCTCGGCCAGTACAAAGGCGCACCGCGCCTGCGCGTGCTGACTTGGGGGGCAGAAGATTTGGCGGCGGCACTGGGTGCATCCTCTAATAAAGACGCGAGTGGGCAGTACACGCCACCCTATGTTTTGGCGCGGTCGCTATGCCTATTCGGTGCGCACGCCGCTGGCGTTCAACCCTTGGATACGGTGACGCCAGATTTCCGCGACAACGCCTTGCTGCTGCGTGAATGCGAGGCGGCGCGGCGCGACGGTTACTTGGGCAAAATTGCCATCCACCCCGATCAAGTGGCCATCATCAACGAAGCTTTCACGCCCTCTAGCGCGGAGATTGCCCACGCGCAGGCGATTATCGCGGCGTTTGCGGCTAATCCGGATGCCGGTGCCTTGAGTCTGGGCGGCAAAATGATCGACCTGCCGCATCTCAAGCAAGCCGAGCGCATTTTAGCGATCGTCGCGAGCGGCGGGCGCTAGCCGTGGGGCCGCTCGCGGGTTTATCCATTATTGAGTTCGCCGGGATTGGTCCGGGCCCTCTGGCGGGTACGTTTCTGGGCGATATGGGCGCAGATGTTATCCGTATCGACCGGCCGCAGGGCGCGGTGGCGCTGGGTGCCGACGGTGCGCTGTCGCGTAATCGTCGATCCATCGGCTTGAATCTCAAAGACCCGCGCGCGGTGGCCATTGCGCTGCGCTTGATGGAGCAGGCCGATGGCGTCTTTGAGCCTTTCCGTCCGGGCGTGATGGA
>CAIPNE010000035.1 GCA_903866355.1 uncultured Gammaproteobacteria bacterium | reverse complement strand
GGCGCGGGCGATCGATTTTGCCGTTGTAGCACCAATCCTGTTCGGGCAGCACCACCGGGGTCGTGGCTTCTTTGTAATGGCCACCACAGATTTGGCGACCCGAATCACTTTTCCGACTGGCCGCCGCAAACAGCAGCGGGGCGTCATTAGTGGCTGGACGATGCGCGCTCAGCCCGGTCACCACCGCGCTGGTCTCGCTGGCCGGATGCACCAGCGCCATGCCCAAACCACCGTTGGTGGCCGACACCACTGGCTCCTGATAAAGCGTCACGGCACCCGTGGCCGCATCGTAGCTCGCCGCCACCAGATACCACACCTTGCGCAACAGCGGCTTGGCGCTAGAAATCCGCGTGACTTTGCCTTTGCCCGCGCCAATCATGACCACCAAACAGCCGGCCTCGTCGATAAAAAGCCCATAACCGGTCTGCTTGTCGATTAACCATTTCGTGACGATGCCCTGCATGCCTTTGTCGTGGCAGTAGCCATGCGGCCCCGGGCCGGGGGTGGTGGGCATGATGAACGCCTGCACCGTAAAACTTGCGCAGTTGAGTCGGGCGGCAGCGGGAATCACCGCGTAGGAACCACCGTGGATTTTTTGCTCGCGACCTTGGTACTGGCCGTTACACTCGGCGGTGATTTCTTCTTCCTTAAAGCCCGGCCCCTCTGGGTTGGTATCGCCGTGGATCAGACGGACTAACTGGGCTGCATAGCTTTCGTTCTTCTCGGAATTCACATAAAACTTGACGGTGTCGCTGGGGCACGCGCTGTAGCAATCGCTATAACCAGTGATGCGTAGCATGTCTAAATCCTCTTAGGTCAATGGGGTCAGTTGGGCGTTCGATGGCAAGCTCGCGAGCGATTATTTAAGGCCGTAGAGGGCGAGCAGTTCCGTGACTCGGCGCAGAAAAATGGCGTGCTCGCAGGCGTCTTCCGAAGGGTAGGGCTTCGGCATAATTTTAACCGGCTTGCCGCGTACTCCCGTGCACACCCCAATCCGATACTCCTCGTGCGGCCGCACGCAGATGCGCACATATTTGCCAGCCATCGGGGCGCGGCGCAGTTTGTCGATAACCCGCGACAACTCCTCGGTATGTTGAATGCCGGCGTGACCCGCTTTACCAGGGAGCCCGATGGGGTTGCCGGCATGTTCCGCCAGCAGCCTCTTACGGATCACGAGGTCCGTGAGTAAGGGGAGCACATGGGTGCGGGTAATAAAATCGTCGGTGGACGCGTGGCTCTGATTGAGTTGCACCCCAGTTGGCATTGCTGACATCGATCCTCCTAAAGGTTTAGCGGGTGACCCGATATAACACGTCTGTTAGGGACAAGAAATATGCTTTGAGCGCCAGTTCGGCGCTGGGGCAGCACCCCACCCCAAGGAGCAGCGCCTGCTCCCCGTTTGCGCCCAAAAATTTTTGGCTTGGGAGCAAGCAAAAAGCCGCGAAAACCCGGACCTAAACTTAATTTCATCGCCGCGGCGGCGCTCATGCGCCCGCGGCTACCTGCCGCTGTGCCGCGTACCGGCGGCCGGCGTGGGCTGTATTTAGCAGGATAGGGGGCGAGACAACAGTTGGGCCGCCCTTTCAGGGCTTGGTGAAATGATGACGCATACCCAGGGCGTTGCCCTGGGCTGACATGGGCCGCGCCGTTGGCGCTGAAAGCCGTCGATCTCACGACGATGACGCATACCCAGGGCGTTGCCCTGCGTTCGATGGTCAAAAACATCCCAAGCCCTGAAGG
>CAIPNE010000034.1 GCA_903866355.1 uncultured Gammaproteobacteria bacterium | reverse complement strand
TGGTGCCCATTTTTGGCGTGGTGTTTTCTGCGCTGTTACTGGACGAGACGCCCTCGCCGGCGTTGTTGGTGGGCGGTGCACTCGTGATCGCAAGCCTCATGGTGCTGGCACGTAGCACACCAGATTAAGTCCCCCGGCGCTTAGTCAATCTGTGGCGTGCGCCGTGCCACAAAAGCAATGGGCTGCGGTCCACTGGGGGTACAGCCCTCATCGCAGCATTGCCCAGGCTGGGCCGAACTCGCTGGTGCGTTGGCCAGCACGCCTCGCTCCAGCAAGCGTTCTACCAATTCCTTGCGCTCGTAGATCGGGTACTTGCGATAAATTTCGCGCTTCATGGCCTCTGGTGAACCGCCTCCATGCAAGCTGATAACAGACATCCAGCCGGCTGCATCCGAGGCGGTGAGATCTTCGATAAAGCGTGCCACTTCGGCGCGTCGTTCATAGGGGAAACCCGCACGGCCACCCAACACGGCGGCAAGATCCGCGCGGGTTTCGGGGTTGTGATCTTCATCGGGCCCGGGCAGCGTCACAATGAGTCCACCGGACACCTGATGCGCTAAGCGATGCATATCGTAAATCTGGGTGGCCAGCATCAATTTGCCAATGTTTGAATACACCGCGTCGGGTTCGACATTGCCGGCTGGATCACGCACCGCGTACACCGACGCCGCAATGCCGCAGGCATAAATAGCCTCCACAATTTTGATCAGTTCCACCATCGCATCACGTAGATGCCCATGCCGGTTACCGTCTAGCCCGTTACCTTCGAGCATCAACGCACCCGCGCCGATGAGGAGGTCGCCAAAGCCCGCGCGTGCCGCGATGCAGGTGTGGCGATGGTGGGTTGCGTAGGACTTGGTGAGAAATTCCGAGTGAGCATATTCGCCGCATAAGAACACCCGCGAGTGCGGTACAAACACTCGGTCGAATAGGCACACGCCGGTAGTTTGGCCGTATTGCGCGCTAAAAAGCGCACGAGCTTCTCCCGGCCGACCCGCTGGACGGGCGATGATGGTGAGACCAGGGGCGTCGATCGGCACGGCACAGGCCACGGCAAAATCACGGTCCTCGACGTTCATCGCGCGTCCCGGCAGGACCAGTAACTCATGGACATAGGGTGCGGAGGTGACGATAGATTTGGTCCCCGAAATGACGATGCCGTCGGCCCGCCGTTCCACGATATGCACATAGGTGTCGGGGTTGGGTTGCTCGTGCGGGCGCAGGCTGCGGTCGCCTTTGGCATCCGTCATCGCGATACCGACGGTGAGGTCTTCATCCTGCACGTGTTGAAGATATTCCAACACGCGAGGGTGGTAGTCGCAGCCTTCTTCAGCGTCTAGCCGATGGCTTAACTGGAACAGGGCGTTCAGGCCGTCCATCGACAAATAGCGCATGGCGCAGCCGGTTTCCTGGCACACCAAACGAACATATTCGAGTTTTGCGAGCAGGTCGTCGGTGGTCTGATTGATGTGCAGAAAACGGTTGACCTCGCGACCGCTGTTATGGGCCACGGCGCGCGCGACGCGCTGATGCTGGGGCGCCAGTGCGTATTCGTAAGTGAGGCCCAGTGCGTTGATACCCGGCAGCAAACGGGGTTCGTCGGCGACGCTCTCTACGCGGTCACCGTTGATGAAAACACGTGGCCGGTAGCGTCGCAGAGAATCGCGATATTCCAGAGCACTCATGAACATAAGGTCTTACTCCTCCGGCGAGACACCCTGTGGGATGCCGGTCTAGCCAGGAATTTATTGAAACATTGCTGAGGTTTTCTGCAGCGTAACCCAAATGCCAAACGCCAGTGGGACGCCCACCGCCAGCCAGGCCAACACCAAGACGGCGACCGGGCTGGTGTTCGGTGGTTTGGCCTCCGGCGCTGCCTCAAAACCGAAATGAGGACGCCTTTGAGGTGCTAATTTTTGCATCTGTGCGAGTTCTTTCTCACTCATGAACAGCCGATCCGCCACCGGCCGCACGGCGAGATTGGCCAGCAGTGCCATGACCAGCAGTCCCGCCAGCGCATAGAAAATAGGGGCGTAAATCTGTTGGAAGGCCAGGTGACTTTCCAGCCGGGTATCGTGCAGGTAATTGACCATGGCCGGTCCCACGAGGCCCGCGACCGACCAAGCGGTGAGCAAGCGCCCATGGATTGCGCCCACAAACTGCGTGCCAAAAAGGTCCGCCAAGTAGGCGGGTATGGTGGCAAATACTCCGCCGTACAACGAGGCCAGCAGACATAGCGACAGCACGAACGGACCCAAAAGTTGTTCGCGAGCAGTGAATCCGCTCAGTAAATACAAGCCTGCCCCAAGCGCGAAGAAAACGCAGAAAGCGCGCCGCCGGCCCCAATGGTCGGACACGGAGGCCCAGAAAATTCGTCCGCCAATATTAAACAGCGACAGCAGTCCAACGAAGCCCGCAGCCACTGCCACGGCACCTGCTAGAGCTGTTGGGTTAGCTTTGATCCCCGCGTAGTCCAAGCTGGATTGCCCGATGAGCGCGCCGCCAAATGTTTCCTGCAGCATGGGTGCGGCCGCGCCGATGATGCCGATGCCCGCTGATACGTTCAGGCAGAGCATGATCCACAAAAGCCAGAATTGCGGCGTGCGATGGGCGTTTCTAACATGCACGTGGCGGACGGCAATGAAGGAACCACCGCGCGGTTCGGCGGGCACGTGCAAGCGCGCGCCTGGCCAATCACTCGCTGGGATGCGGTAGCCCAATGCCCCACCGAACATGAAAACCGCATAGATGAGCGCGAGCACCACGAAGGTCTGCCACACCCCAGGCTGACCAGGGCTGGCAAATTTTTCCATGAGCAGGGTGGCCAGTGGCGAGCCGATCATTGCGCCCCCACCAAAACCCATGATGGCCAGGCCGGTTGCCATGCCGCGCCGGTCAGGAAACCACTTGACGAGTGTGGAGACCGGCGAAATATACCCCAGACCCAAACCCACTCCACCTACACCGCCAGCCCCTAGCCACACTAACCACAGTTGGTGCTCGGCAACGCCCAGTGCGGCGAGCAACAGGCCACCGCACCAGCAGCTGGCTGCAACTACCCCGGCGCGGCGCGGCCCAACACGCTCCAACCAGCCACCCCACAGCGCGGCCGAGCAACCTAGCAGCACAAAGAACAGGGTGTAAATCCAACCTAGATCAAACTGCGACCAGTTGCAGTCGGTCGCGAATAACGCCCGCCAGAGGCTGGCCATTTTCCCCTCGATAGTGGTAGCACCCGCCGCACACAGGTCCAGTGCCACGCCATCTGAGCCTTCTAAAGCACGTCCCAAGGGTTTCCAGAACACTGAAAAACCGTACGCCATGCCAATACACAAGTGCACGGCGAGGGCTGCGGGTGGCACTAGCCAGCGGTTGAACCCCGGCGCGGCAACGGAATGTTCCTTTGCCAGTCCTGCAAAAAATATCATGGGTTCTACGCCTCAAAAATCGCCGGTGCGGGGCAAGTGTTTAGGCCGCCACGGTGATGGTGGCGACGAGTTTTTGCCACGTTTGGGCAGAGTGTTTCAGCAGCCGGCGAACGGTTATTAGCCCTCGCGACCTTGCGCTCATCAGCCCAATTAGGATGCTTGGATTCTCCCCAATAGCGGCCGGCGTTGCCAGCGTTATGCACGGGGCTGGGTGGTGTTGGTTGCTCACTGGGTTTATCCACCGGGGTGACAACCGCCCGCCACGAGGCTCGATCTCAGGGCGGTGGGCGGTTATCGTTTACGCTCGCACGAGCGGTAGCCCTCAGGTGAGTGAGGGGGAGGTCTAGAGTAGATAACACCTTGGCGCTGGATGATCAGATGATCCCACGAACCTTGTTTGCCGCGGAACACGAACTATTCCGCGCCACCGTACGCCGCTTCATCGCGCGCGAAATCACGCCCTTTCACGAGGACTGGGAAGCCGCTGGCATGGTGCCGCGATCCCTGTGGCGCCGCGCCGGCGAGGCGGGGCTGCTGTGTTGTGATGTCGCTGAGCGCTACGGCGGCATGGGTGCGGATTTCC
>CAIPNE010000033.1 GCA_903866355.1 uncultured Gammaproteobacteria bacterium | reverse complement strand
CCGCCCACCCGCCACGAACACTCGCTGACCATCGCGGCTAGGCAGAATGTCTTTGGGCTTTGCTTTGTTGTCGGCCAATGCCTTACGCGCCAAAATTGTGCCCGAGGCCACGTCTATTTTTTTGACCTCGCCACTGATTTCAGATGTGGCGTAGGCGGTTTTGCCATCGGCGCTAAAGGCCGCCGCCCGTGGGCGCGCACCGACCAAGATATTGGCCACTAACTGATGTTCCGGAATGGCGATGACGTGCAGCATGTTGGTGGATTCGCTGGTCACAATGGCGCGCGTGCCGTCGGGTGAAATGGCCACGCCCTCCGGTTCCAAACCCACTTTAATTTCTGCCACCAGCTTGCCCGTGTGGGGGTTGTAGACCGACGCTTTGGCGTCTTCCTCGTTGGAAATATAGAGATTGCCGTTGGGATGCACGGCAAAGGTTTCGGGATCATTACCACTGCTGAAATGGCGAACGACTTTCAGTGTGGCAGGGTCGATGACCGCAATTTGGCTGTCGCCACTGACCGCGACATAAATCTCGCGCTGGTCCGGGGAGACGCCAATGCCGCGCGGGCGTGTCCCCACCGGCACGCTGGCGATGACCTTGTTAGTCGCGCCATCGATCACCGAAACCTCGTTGCTTTCTTCATTGGTGACAAACACCCGCACCGGTGCCGCCTGTGCGCTGAGCGTCGTGGCCGCGAGCAGCAGCCAAGGCAAAAATTTTCGCATGAGAAATTCCTTAAGGATTTAAGGCAGCCATCAGGGCTGCGGTAGACATTGAACCAGGCCCAGACTGTCTAAGTTTTCGGCCTCGGCCACCCCGCGCACGGGCGCTTCACCCACCACCTTATTGTTTTCAACGATGAGCAAAGGCTGACGCAACTGGCCGTTTGCGCGAAAGCTGAGGTCGATGCCCTTTTGACCATCGAACGCTAGCTGCGTACGTAGAGCGTCCAACAGCGTGACCGGGGCAGCACTTTGGGCCCGCGCCACCATGTCCGAGACCAATTTGACCGCCGCCCATCCCGCCCAGGCTGCGTCGTCCATCGGCTGGCCGGTGAGTGCGGTATAGCGATGATTGAGCTGCGACGCCGCGTATTTCTCAAACCCGGCATGCCAGACCTGTGCGACGGCCACACTGTTGGGATGGCCAACTTGCCACTGCGCGCGGGCATCGGCCAGCATCTGCGTGCTGGCTGCGATGTGGAGCAGATTAGCCCGGCAGGCGGTGCGCAGGGGATCGTCTTGGGCGGTCAAATTTAGGACAGCAACACCGGGGTGACTCGCCGCGAGAGCTTGCAGCTGCGCCGCCGGTAGGGCGGCGAGAATAGCGGTTGCGCCGGCGGTCTCGCTAACCAGCGTGTAATGCTGACCTAGGAACTGCCCTTGAATTTCTGCTTCGGCTAAGCCTTCGTGAGCACCTTGATAAGCACTCGAAGACTGCTCGCCGACAAATGCCAAGCGAACCTCCATTTGCGCGTGCGCCAAGGGACTCGCCGCGAGCAGCCAAGGTAGCAGCCACCGGTAGGTACGGCGCGGCGGCGTAGTGGGAGAGATGAACATCAACGGGCTCCTCTGGCGACCCCAGTGGCCACCGCGTCCTAT
>CAIPNE010000032.1 GCA_903866355.1 uncultured Gammaproteobacteria bacterium | reverse complement strand
CTTTGAGTTCCCGCCACCGGGGCACCACCAACGCGTCCTCGCCCAGCAGGCGAGTGATGGCACCTACCGCGCGGTTGACCGATTTAGTGTAGAGCTCGATGCGCTCGCCGAAGTCGCGTTCGGCACCGCGCGCATCCCGTGTTTCGAAGCGTTGTTTCGCCCGGCGGGTGATGCGGCCAAAGTTGTCGTTGTACTTAACGAACGCCTCGCGCGCGATTCGGCCTGCTTCAAACAGGGGCGCGCGAGGGTTCGCTGGTAGCATGCCGCGGCCGGCCTTACAGCCGCTCGATCAGTGCACTGCCAAATTCGCTGCACTTCACTTCGTGGGCGTCATCCATCATGCGGGCGAAGTCATAGGTCACTATGCGATCAGCAAACGTGCGGTCCATCGCGTTGAGGATCATGTCGGCCGCTTCGGTCCAACCTAGGTAGCGGAACATCATTTCGCCGGATAACAGCAAAGACCCCGGATTGACCTTGTCTTGGTTGGCATATTTTGGCGCCGTGCCATGTGTGGCCTCAAAAATGGCGTGCCCGGTGTCGTAGTTGATGTTGCCGCCCGGCGCGATACCGATGCCGCCTACTTGGGCGGCCAGCGCGTCTGACAGGTAATCGCCGTTGAGGTTGAGGGTGGCAATGACATCGAACTCGGTGGGGCGGGTGAGCACCTGTTGGAGCGTGATGTCGGCGATAGAATCTTTGACCAACAATTTGCCGGCCGCGAGTGCGGCGGTTTGTTCGTCGTTGGCGGCTTTGCTGCCGTGCGCGGCCGCGGTGCGGTCGAACTGTTCCCAGGTGTAGCACTGGTCGCCAAATTCTTTTTCTGCCACCTCATAGCCCCAGTTCCGGAACGCGCCTTCGGTGAACTTCATGATGTTCCCCTTGTGCACGAAGGTCAGGCTCTTGCGACCATTGGTCAGCGCATAGCGGATGGCCGCGCGGACTAGCCGGGCGGTGCCTTCCTGCGAGACCGGCTTGATGCCGATGCCGGTGGTGCCGGGGAAGCGGATTTTTTTGTAAAGATCCGGGAAGGACTCGGCCATCATCGTCAGAAAACGTTGGTTTTCCGGCGTGCCCTGCTCAAATTCCAAACCTGCGTAGATGTCCTCGGTGTTCTCGCGAAAGATCACCATGTCGACCAAATCAGGGCGCTTCACCGGTGAAGGCACGCCCTTGAACCAACGTACTGGGCGCAGGCAGACATAGAGGTCGAGGATCTGCCGCAACGCCACGTTGAGTGAGCGGATGCCGCCACCCACTGGGGTGGTCAACGGCCCTTTGATCGCGACCAGAAATTCCCGGCAGGCGTCTAGGGTGGCATCTGGTAGCCAGGAGCCAGTCAGGGTGTTGGCCTTCTCGCCCGCATAGACTTCCATCCACGCGATGTGGCGTCGGCCTTGATAGGCCTTGGCCACTGCGGCGTCCATCACGCGCTGGCTGGCGCGCCATACGTCGGCCCCGATGCCGTCGCCTTCGATGAACGGAATGATGGGATTGTCAGGGACGTTGAGGAGTCCGTTGGTGATGGTTATTTTCGCGCCGTCGGCCGGCGGAGTGAACGTCGTACTCAAGTGTGCTGCCTCCCGTTCTGAAATAAATCCCCGTCAGTTTTTCACAATTCCAGCCGGCTTGTCATGCGGTGGCGTGGCCCAAGGGGTAGATATCTGCTCAGCGTTGAGTCTACGGCGCTGTTCGCCTATTCTTCTAGCGGTCAGCAGTAAGCAGAATAAAAAGCACCACACATTGAGTCCCAGTCTGAGAATCATCGTTTTCGACCCCGACCGTTATGACCGCGGGCTGCTCTGTCTCGCCCTGCGTACCGCCCAACCAGAATTTGATGTCGTCAAAACAGCTAGCCTGCTGGAACTCATGCACGAATTGAGCTGCAGCCCCCCGGCTGTGGTGGTGTGTGATCCGGGCAGCGACTTCGACGCGCTGTGCGAAATCATCGACTTCGCCCGCCAGCGCGGGCCGGATTTTTTATTCTGGCTATTCACCGCTAGCGCAGACTTACCCACCGTGCAGCAGTGCCAAGGCCGTGGCGTGGACGGGCGGGACTGCAAAGACAGCGCCGGCTACCTCGAAATCCCTAAACGACTGCTGGTGCGCGTGCAACGCGCTCGCGACTGCCAAAGCCGTTTTCCTGAGGAAATGGCGATTTTGCAAGGCAGCGCCATGGTGGGTGCTGCCGGGCTCATCGACCGCGCCGGGAATTTTCAGGTCGTTAATCGGGCGCTGGAGAATCTGCTCGAAACGCCGCGCTACGAACTCCTGTCAGCCACGCTCTCCGCCCTCACCAGCACGTCTACGGCGCAGAACGAAATGGCCGAGCGGCTGCAGGGCCCGCGCGCGCCTTGGACGTTGGTGACCGGTGGCCATACGCAGGAACTGGCACTTGCCGTAAAACCCGTGGGCAGCGCAACGCGACAGGCAGCTTGGTGGAGTTTGAGCGTCGTGGGATTAGGCCCGCCAGCCACCGCACCCGTCGCGACCGAACTTGATTCGCGCAAGGAAGAATTAGAACAAATGCTGTTTGCGGTCACTCACGACCTGCAAGCGCCGCTCAATTCGCTGGGCAGCAATGCGCGCTGGCTGGCGACGCAAACCGCGCATCCGGATGCTGAGGTGGCAGAAGCCGTCAACGAAATGGCGGGCCTTGCGGCACGCATGCAACAGATGCTCGACGGCATTCTGAGCTTGGCCACCATGCGGGCGGGTAGCCACGAGCCGGAGGCGGTGAGCCTGGACAGCGTGCTCAATGATGCGCTGGCAAATTTACGCAGCGATATTGAAGACACCGGTGCCCGCATTGAGCGTCAGCCACTGCCCACGCTGTTGGTCAATCGTCAGCACATGGTGCAGGTGTTCCAAAATTTGCTGTCTAATGCGCTCAAATTTCGTGGCCCGCACCCGCCCCGGGTGCGGATCAGTTCTCAGGACAGCGGGGAGTGTCTGCGGATCGTGATCGAAGACAACGGCATTGGCATCGACCCCGCAGACACCGGACGCATTTTCGGCATGTTCAAACGCTTGCATACCGAGCGCGAGTACCCCGGGCTTGGGGTGGGTTTGGCGATCTGCCAGCAAGTTGTACGGGCCCACGGCGGCGAACTTTTTGTGGAGTCCGCGCTGGGGCACGGGGCCAGCTTTGTCATGGAATTTAGAGGTCCCGGTTTGCGCTCGGTGATCAACCCACCCGTGCGCGATGGCGTCGGTGCACGATGACCGAGCAAACCGTTACCTGCCGCGTGCTACTGGTTGAGGATATTGAATCTGAGGCGGCCCTGGTCCAAAAAAACCTCAAGCGCGTGAGTGGTTGGCGTTTTCTGATTGAGCACTTCGATCGCCTGACACCGGGGATTGAGCGCGCGCGTCAGGTGCGCTACGACGTCGTCTTGCTGGACCTCAACCTGCCCGATGGGGCTGGTGTTGAAGTCTGCCAGCGCATGCACGCCGCGGCCCCGCACACCCCCATTATCGTGTTGACCAACCAAAACAGCCCGGAGCTCGGCTTGAAAGCGCTGCGCGAAGGCGCGCAAGACTATCTCATCAAACGCGAAGTGGACGGCCCGTTACTGGGACGCGCCATTCGCTACGCCATTGAGCGTAACCGTACCGAGCAGGCGTTGCGCGAAAGCGAGCAGCGTTATGCGTTGGCGGTCAGTGGCGCCAACGATGGTATTTGGGATTGGAACGTGCGCGATGGCACGGCGTATTTCTCGGCGCGCTGGAAAGCCATCCTTGGCTACCCCGAATGCGACGTCTCTGAGCGCATGGCCGAATGGTTGGAACGCATTGATCAACGCGACCGCGAACGCTTCGACGACGCGCTGACCCAGCATTTAGAAGGACACACCGGTTTTTTCGAATGCGAATATCGCATGGTGACCCGCGGTGGCGATGTGCGTTGGGTGGCCGCGCGCGGCGTAGCAGTTCGCGATGCGGCTGGGGCAGCCAGCCGGATGGCCGGCTCCATGACCGACATCACGCGCCGCAAAGAAACCGAAGCGCGACTGCTCCATGAAGCCATGCACGATCCGCTGACCGGCTTGGCTAATCGCAATCTATTTATGAACCGTTTGGACCTTGGGCTACGGCGTTACCGTCGCGATCCCAGCAAACAGTTTGCCGTGCTTTTTTTCGACATCGACCGCTTTAAGCACGTCAACGACAGTCTGGGACATGCGGCAGGCGACGAATTACTGGTACAGGTGGCTGGCCGTTTATTGGCGTGCCTGCGCCCCGGCGACACCCTGGCCCGCTTGGGCGGTGACGAATTCGCGGTGGTGCTCAACGATATCGGCGGTGCGACCGACGTCATCTACGTCGTGGAGCGTTTGCAAGAATCGCTCGCGCAGGTTCTTGAGATTGACTCCCACCTCGTCTACACCTCGGCCAGCATTGGCATCGCGATCAGCAACGAATCTTATCGTCGCCCAGAAGACATGTTGCGCGACGCGGACATTGCGATGTATCGCGCCAAAGGGGCGGGCCAAGCGACTTACGCGGTGTTCGACAACGAGATGCATGACCACGCGATGTTTCAGCACCGCATGGAAACCGACCTGCGACGCGCGCTCGACAAGCGCGAGCTCGAGGTTTATTACCAGCCTATTCTGGCGATTGAGAGCCAAACTGTGTTGGGCTTTGAGGCGCTTTTGCGCTGGCGCCATCCCAGCCGTGGGTTGGTGTTGCCGGATGATTTCATCGGCATCGTTGAAGGCACGAGCCTAGTGGTGCCCGTGGGTTGGTGGGTGATCGAACAATCTTGTCAACAATTGGCAAAATGGCAGCATTTGTTTCCCCAGACTATCCCGCTCTCCATGAGCATCAACGTGTCCGGCAAGCTGTTTCTGACCGACGATCTGGCCAAGCGATTGGCAGCACTGTTGGAAGACCATGATCTGTCGCCCGCCTCTATTCACCTCGAAATCACCGAGCGAGTAGTGATAGATCACGGGGATCTCGTCCTCAGCATGCTCGCCGATCTACGAGAGTTGGGCGTGCAATTGCATGTGGACGACTTCGGCACAGGGTATTCTTCACT
>CAIPNE010000031.1 GCA_903866355.1 uncultured Gammaproteobacteria bacterium | reverse complement strand
CGGCAAAACAACGCTGTTGAATCGAATTCTCACCGAGAGTCATGGCCAGCGCATTGCCGTGATCGAAAATGAATTTGGCGAAATTGGGGTTGATCAAGAACTCGTGATCAACGCTGAAGAAGAAATTTTTGAGATGAACAATGGCTGCATCTGCTGCACCGTGCGGGGCGATTTAATTCGTATCCTCGGTAATTTGATGACCCGCCGTGAGAAGTTTGACCGCATCGTTTTAGAGACTACCGGGCTGGCAAATCCCGGGCCGGTCGCGCAAACCTTTTTTGTCGACGAGGGGATCCGCGATGCCTTCGTCTTGGACGGCATCGTGACCCTGGTTGACGCGTGCCATTTCGCCCAGCAGTTGCTCGCCAGCGAAGAGACTCGGACCCAGGTCGCGTTCGCCGATGTCATCGTCTTGAACAAAGTAGATTTGGTCAGCGCGGCAGATTTAGACCGGCTTGAACGGCAAGTGCGGGGTATCAACGCGCTGGCAAAAATAGTGCGCGCCGCACCGGGTGCGCGCGCAGCCGTGCCTATCGCGGAGGTGCTCGGTATCGGTGGCTTTGATCTGGCGCGCGCGCTTGAATTTAAGCCCACTTTTCTTGAGCCAGAATATCCCTTCGAGTGGGCCGGGCTATACGATTTTGCGGCGGGCGACTACGGCCTAGTCCTACACGAAGGGCCGGATCCTAGCTTGCAGATTTTGGTTTGCGAGGCGCAAGCCGCCGACGAATCCACCCCCAAGATTGCCGCCGAACGGGTGTTTGGCTTGTATTCGGGGCAGACCGAAGTAGTCCCCATCAATCGCGTGCTTGAGCCCGAACAGCAGGTAAAGACGCTCGCCATTCCAGCGACTGCCGAGTTTACCGTGCGCATCTCACAGCGGGGGCCGTATTGGCTGTTTACGCAACATCGACCCGAAGAATTCGCCATGCAAGTGCTAGACAGCGGGGGCTGCGAGGTCGCGCCGCAACGATGGCTGAGTTTTGATCCCGGCCACACACACGACGAAAGCGTGCGTTCTTTTAGCATTGTGACGGAGCGCGCCTTGGACAGTGCGCGCTTTCAAGCGTGGCTGACGCAGACGTTGGAAAAACACGGCACGCGGCTGTATCGCCTAAAAGGCTTTTTAAATTTCCTCGGGCTTGATCGCCGCATCGTCATCCAAGGCGTGCATATGGTGGTTGATACCAGCGACTTAGGTCCGTGGGTTCACCACCCTAAGCGCACGCAGTTGGTCTTCATCGGCCGCGATTTGGATGAGGCACTGATGGTGCGTGAATTCGAGGCTTGTCTCGAGGGCGCAGATAGCGCAGATAGCCTTGATGCCGCCGGATGCTGCGAAGGGAATGACAGCTAAGCCCCAGCCGGCCATCCCCTAGCGAGCTCGGGGATGGCGGATCTCAGGTCGCTGGAGCCTGTTTGGCGAGCGCTAAAGAAACCGTCTGATACCGCACCACTTCGCCGATGACAATAATGGCAGGGCTCGCTACTGCGGGCGGCAAACCGTCCTTTTGGAGCGCCTGCAAAGTGCTAATTTCGGCCGTTTCTCGTGGCGTGGTGGCGTTGCTGATGGCCGCGATAGGCGTGGCGGGTGCCATGCCGGCGGCGAGTAATTGCGCCGCGATGTCGCGCACACAGGCCACGCCCATGTAGATCACCAACGGCAAGCCGGTGGCTGCCAGCGCGGCCCAATTGGGCGCGGTGCATTTCCCGCGGGTGTGGCCGGTGACGAAGATGACCCCGGGTGCCGCTTCTCGGTGCGTGACCGGAATGCCAAAGGCGGCGGGTGCGGCGATGCCCGCCGTGATGCCGTTGACGATCTCGACCTCGATCCCGGCGCGCATCAACGTGGCCTGTTCCTCGCCGCCACGCCCGAACACGCAGGGATCGCCACCTTTGAGGCGCACCACCGCCAACCCGGCCCGGGCTTCGCGCAACATGAGTCGCTCGATCAGGGCCTGTGACGTCGAGCGGCAACCCCCGCGCTTGCCAACTTCAACGATGCGCGCAGTGGGTTGGGCGTAGGCTAATACCGCTCGATTCACGAGGTCATCGATAAAAATCACCTCGCCCTGAGCGATAGCTTTGGTCGCCTTGATCGTCAGTAACTCAGGGTCACCGGGGCCCGCGCCCACCAACCAGACTTTCCCGAAATTTTTCATACCGTCTGCCGTCACCGAAAGTGTTGCGTGAGCCACTCACGCAGTGGATTGAGGGTGGTTGCGCGACCGGTAAATTACTCTGGACAGCGCGGGTGTTTGCCCGTCGTGCGTGGGCATCCGATCGACGTTGCCGCGCGTTAACCCTTTAGCGCTTCAAGGGTTGAGAACGGCGGCGCGGAGGAAGGATAACCGGCCTTTTCTGCGGAATCGAGGGTTGCCAGACTAAACGCGAATGATCCGTCGCGGTTAGAGATACCCGCCCATTGCGGCATCTTATCGCGCTGGCTAGCACCGCCGCTGCGCGTTGTCTTGAGAGCCAGTCGTCTGAGCGTTGGCTGCCAACGCAGGTGCGCGCAGCCGTGTGCGCGGAAGGGCTGGCGAGTGACACAATCTGTTGATGACTCGGCCAATGACTCAGCGCCCGCTGGCCAGCGCCCGACCAATCACGATGCGCTGGATGTCGTTGGTGCCCTCATAAATGGCGAGGACCCGTGCGTCCCGATAATATTTTTCGACCGGATAGTCGTTCAAATAGCCATTGCCACCGTGGATCTGGAGGGCTTGCGAACAGACCCGTTCGGCCATTTCAGTGGCCGCGAGTTTGGCCATTGAAGCCTCTTTAAGGCAGGGGCGTCCCGCGTCCTTGAGCGCCGCTGCGTGCCAAGTGAGTTGTCTGGCAGCTTCGATGGCGGTGGCCATGTCGGCCAAGCGGCCAGCGATCGCCTGGTGCTCGATGATCGTGCGACCAAAAGTCTCGCGCGTTTGCGCATAGCGCAGCGCCGCCTCAAACGCGGCGCGTGCCACCCCGAGCGCTTGTGCGGCAACGCCGATGCGGCCGTTTTCTAGGTAGGCCAACGCGATCCGATAGCCATCACCCGGTGCCCCGAGGAGGTTCTCTGCGGGCAGTTCCATATTTTCGAGCACGATTTGGCAGGTGTCGGCGGTGCGGTGCCCAAGCTTTTTTTCTTCTTTTGCCACGTGATAGCCCGAGGTCGTGGTGGGGGCGAGAAAACACGACATGCCGCGTTTGCCAGCTGCGGGGTCGGTGACCGCCACAATCAACGCCACGTCTGCGCTGCGACCCGCCGTGATGAACTGTTTCGTGCCATTGAGTCGGTAACGGTCGCCGGTGCGCACAGCTTGCGTGAGGAGTGCCGCGGCATCCGATCCCGCGTGCGGTTCGGTTAACAAGAACGCACTGCTCTGCACGCCCATGGCCAGTGGGCGCAAGAAACGATCTTTCTGATCGGGTGTGCCGTGGTCGGCGATGGCGGCACAGTTGGGCGAGTTATTAACGCACATCATGTTGCACAACCCGCAATCGCCGGCTGCGATCTCCTCGACCGCCAGCGCATAGGAGAGAAAATCCGCCCCGGCGCCGCCCCACGCCGGATCTACGCACAAACCCATCAGCCCCAGTTCCCCCATGGCGCGCAACACGCTGATCGGCGCGCTG
>CAIPNE010000030.1 GCA_903866355.1 uncultured Gammaproteobacteria bacterium | reverse complement strand
GGTGGGTTGGACGAGCGGGAGAATTTTCTTGCAATCAATTTCGAAAAGTGTAAATTGCCGCCTCCGCACTAACTTGGGGGCTTTGTGAGTTGTTCCACTAAGAACAAAACCACGTCGAGGAGGTCGCTCCAAGCTTAGTGTCATCGTCAGAAACGGTGCGCCTCGCGGAGGCGTCCGACTCGCGCCCAATTTTAAGCAACGCTTTAAATCGCGAGGATTTCTGAAGAGATGGACCAAACTAGGCCACTGTGGGGCCCCGCCCACATCCGCAATACCACCGGCAATTGCCCGTCCACGTCAGCCCTTGGGCCAAGATTTGGCCGCCGGCGCACCGACAGCACCGCCTCTCTTCCTAGCCCCACCAGCTGCTGCCACACGGCGGCAACTGCGCGCGCGGTTTAACGCGGATGGCGTTACGTATTCAAGAGACCCTCTATGGGGACGAAGTGTTTCAAGGCTTTCGGGCCGAAGAACATCTTTTTCAGGGCCAGACCCCCTACCAGAAAGTCGATATCTACGCCTCCCAACGCTGGGGCAAGGTGTTGGTGCTGGATGGTATTTTTCAGACCACCGAGCGCGACGAATTCATTTATCACGAAATGCTGACTCACGTGCCGATGTTCGGCTGCGCGAATCCGCGTCGGGTCATGATCGTGGGCGGTGGCGATGGCGGCATTCTGCGTGAAGTGCTCAAACACGATATTGAACACGTCGACATGGTGGAAATCGATCGCACCGTCGTGGAGTACTGCATTGAGCATATGCCGACCCTCAACGACGCCGGTCGTATCTATGCGGATCCCCGTGCGAGCCTGGTGATTGAAGATGCTTTTGAGTTCATCAAACGCGAACAAAACCGATATGACGTTATTTTGGTGGACTCCACTGACCCGATAGGAGCGGCCGAGGTCTTGTTCTCGCGCACTTTTTACCAGTTGTGTCGTGAGGCGCTCAATCCGGGTGGGGTGCTGGCGCTGCAAGATGGGGTCTCATTTTTGCAGCCAGACGAGGCCCGCGGCAGCATGCGTTTGTTGCGCGAACTCGGCCTCAAGGCGCGTTGCTACTTGGTCGGCGTGCCGACCTACTACGGCGGCAATATGTCGCTGGGCTATGCCAGCGACGACTTAGCCGTGATGACGCCGCACCTCGAAACCCTCCAGACACGTTTTGATCTCGCGCGGGTAGACACCCGTCATTACACGCCGGAGCTGCATGTTGCGAGCTTTGCGTTGCCACGTTGGTTGCAGGACATTACGGGGGGATTGGCTTAATGAATGAGCAGCTTGACCACTTTAAGTGCGCTGACGACGGCGAACGCTATGCGGGCGATCACCTCCTGATCGAATTCTGGGGCGCGAGCCGATTGGCCGAACCGGAATTTATTTGTCAGGCGTTGGAAGACGGCGCGCGGGCGGCGGGTGCCACTATCCTGCATTCGCATTATCACCACTTCGGCGAAGAATCTGGTGTGAGCGGCGTGACGGTGCTGGCAGAAAGCCACATCACCATCCACACCTGGCCGGAGGTGGGTTATGCGGCCATCGACGTCTTTATGTGTGGCGACGCTAAACCGATGGACTGCTTAGCGCTGCTGGAAAAGCGCTTTAATCCGACGACGGTCTCCACGGAGAATGTGCGTCGCGGTCGCTTGCTGCGTGAGGTGCGTGCGCAGCGCGTGGCATAAGCCGTAAAGGTTGGCGACGCTGCCAGCCTTTACCTTATCGTTAGGCAAAAAAACGGGCCCCGCAGGGCCCGTTTTCGTTTGCAGACGAGCAGTACTATCAGGCCGCCGCAGACGCTTGCTTCGGCGGTTGCTCGGCCGTCCACGTCCGTAAG
>CAIPNE010000029.1 GCA_903866355.1 uncultured Gammaproteobacteria bacterium | reverse complement strand
GTCAGGGCACATCCATCTTTCCTTGCAGGATCCTGCAGGACACAACCTGTTTGCCGCCCCCGCCAACGAACTGAGCCTCCAGGCCCGGCATTTTGTGGGCGGGGTGCTGAAGCTGCTGCCGCAGCTTGCTGCGCTGCCGCTGCACACCGTCAACGCCTACCGCCGACTGTCGCCCGGCAACTGGGCACCGCGCACGCCCACCTGGAGCTTCGGCGGCTATACCACGGCCATCCGGGCAGTGTCCGGCCTGCATCCGCAGGCTCGGCTGGAGTTCCGCATTCCGGGGGCCGATGTCAATCCTTGGCTTGGACTGGCCATGTTCCTCGGTGCCGGATTGTGGGGTATTGAGCACGCGGTCGAACCGCCGAGCGCGGTGACCGGCGATGGCCGTACCCACACCACCCCCGACTTGGTGGCCCTGCCGCACGATCTTCTGAGCGCCGCCCGCGCGCTCCATGCAAGCCGCGAGGCACGCGAGATTTTTGGCAGTGCGTTCATCGACCCCTATGTCGCTAGCCGTCACCACGAATTCGACAGCCTCCGCCGCGCCGTTAGCGCGGAGGAAAAAGCCCGTTATTTTGAAATCGCCTGAAACGAGGAACCCCATGAGCAACGACACCGCCACGCCCGCCACCCTGCATGCTGCCACCACGGCCGCTGGCACCGATCTGACGCGCTTCGTGGCAGACGAGGCGCGCCGCGCCGCGGTGCAAGCGATCACGGCTAAAATCCGCCGGCTGGGGATCAAGCACGTGCTGTATCAATTCGTCTCAGTCACCGGCCGGGTGATGGGCAAAGCCGCCCCCGCACCTCACTGGCCGACGGTGGCCGAGCGCGGGGTACAGCTGTGGTACGGGGCAGTGGCCGATGTCTGCACCGACCGTCAGGGCAACTACATCGGTTACGGTGCCAATGCCTCCGAGCTGGTGGCCCTGCCCGATCCGGAGACTTTCTGCCAGCTGCCATGGAATCCCCGGGTGGCGCGCGTGTTCTGCACGCTGTTCCGCAACCGCGAAGACGCCGAGGATGCCGGCGCTTTTCTCACCTCGGACTCGCGCGGCAATCTGCGGCGGATCCACGCCGACTTCCAGACCCGTCACGGGATGCACCTGCGGGTAGGCTGTGAACCCGAAATGATGTGGTTGAAGCGCGGGCCTGACGGTAAGTCTGCCGGCGGCACCACGCGGCCCTTCGCCTACCACATCGAGCAGTTCGAACAGCTGTTTCCGGTGATCGAAAAAGTCACTACTTACGCCCAAGCCATGGGACTGGACATGATTCAGGGCGACCACGAAGACGCTCCTGGCCAGCTTGAACTTAACATCTGGTTCGATGAAGCGCTGCGCAATGCGGACCGCCTGACGACCTATCGGCAGATCTGCGCGCAGGTCGCGCGTGAAGAAAACCTCATCGCGACCTTCATGAGCAAACCCTTCATGGGCGTCTCGGCCAATGGCTGTCACCACAACGTGTCGCTGTGGCGCGGCGGTGAGGAGGTGCTTAATTCGCTGGAGCAGGAAGGCGAGCTGCCGGGCTCCGATGCGTTGTTCACCTACAGAAAGGGCGGCACCAACGAGTTTATCCGGCCGGGTGGCCAATCGATGCCGGCCGACATCGGCTTGCACTGTATTGGCGGCATGATGGAGCATCTGCCGGCCCTCACCGCACTGGGCGCCTCGACCGTCAACTCCTACCGCCGGCTGTCTGATCTGGGCTTCTGGGCGCCGGTCTATCGCGACTGGGGATTGCAGAACCGCACCTGCGCCGTGCGCGTGTCGGCGCCAGGTCGGCTGGAATACCGGGCGGTGGATTCGCTGGTGAATCCCTACCTCATGGCAGCCGGCCTGTTGCAGGCCTTCGACGATGGGCTGACGCGCAAGCTCGATCCCGGCCCACCCGAACACCGCAATATCTACGACGCGCTGGAGGCGGGCAAAGAGATACAGCGACTGCCCTCGGATCTGCGCGAAGCGCTGGACAAGCTGGAGGCCGATCCGGTGGTGATGAGCGCCCTGCCCGGCGAGATGGCGCGGGTATTTTTCCACCTCAAACGCGACGAATGGAGCCGCTTCATGGCGACCGTCACGGAATGGGACTTCGAGCGCTTCTTGGAATACCTGCCTTGAGCCAGGGCGCACCCTACCTCGACGTCGAAGCGCCGGAATTCGCCATGCACTCGCCGCAGGCCGCGGCGGCGCGCGAGCAGCACTGGTATGCGCGCACGCCCTACGGCATTGCGGTGCTGCGCCACGACGACATCGCCCGGCTGATGAAAGACCCGCGGCTGATCCAAGGCAGCGTGGCGTGGCCCGCGCACAATGGGGTCACCGACGGACCTTTCGCCGAATGGTGGTCGCGCATCCTGTTGTGCCGCGAAGGCGTGGACCACGCCCGGCTCCGCAAGCTGGTTAATCCCGCCTTCTCACCGCGCACGCTGGCCCCCCTGCAGCCGGCGTTCGAGCGCCTGGCCCACGCGGTAATCGACGACTTTGCCGACAGCGGCCAATGTGAGTTCATGACCCAGTTCGCGGAGCCCTACGCCACCCAGGTAGTGACACTCCTGTTGGGTATCCCAGACGAAGACTGGCGCATGATTGCGGACTGGGCAGGCGAACTTGGGATCGCACTGGGCGTGCGTTTTCGTGAGCAACAGGCGCGGATTAATACCGCGCTTGCGGCGCTTTTTGCCTACGCTGACCAGCTGATTGCCACCCGGCGGCGCGCACTGACCGATGATTTTCTCTCCCAGCTGGTAGTGGCCAGCGAAGATGGCGACCGGCTATCGGACCAAGAACTACGCGACATGGTGGTGCTGCTGATTTTTGGCGGTATCGATACCACCCGCAACCAGCTAAGCCTTGGCATCAAGATTTTTCTCGAACACCCCGCGCAGTGGGAACTGCTGGCCAACGAGCCACCGCTCGCACGCAATGCCGTGGAGGAAATCATGCGGCTGGCCCCCACCACCACGTGGGTCAGCCGGCAGGCGGCGGTTGATTTCAGCTACCGCGAGCTTGCGATCAAAGCCGGCACCACCGTGCACCTATTTGCCGCCGTGGCCGGCAGCGATCCCGCGGCCTATGAGAACCCGGGGTTCGATATCACGGCGCGCCGAGCGCCGCACCACGGGTTCGGCGGCGGCATCCACTATTGTCTGGGGCACGCGGTCGCGCGCAGCGACATGGCAGTGGCCTTCACCGCGCTGAGCGCACGGCTGAGCAGGCTCCGCCTCACGGGTCCGGCACGCTGGCTGCCAGACAGCGGCAATACCGGGGC
>CAIPNE010000028.1 GCA_903866355.1 uncultured Gammaproteobacteria bacterium | reverse complement strand
TGCTGGCGCCGGCTTCGGTGATGATGTCGGAATATTGCATGCCGGACGCTGACAACGCGCCCGCCGTACGCGGGCAGAGCACGGTGCGGCAACCGAGTTCTTGGGCGATGGGCACAATATTGAGCCCGCCTGCGCCGCCGCCGCCAATCAACACCGAGTCTGCGGGGTCGATGCCTTCGTTGATCGTCAGTTCTTTAATAGCCTCAATCATGTTTTCGTTGGCGACCGCAATGATCGCCCATGCCGCCCGCTCGATGGTTTGGCCCAGTGCATCGGCGATGTGCTGCACCGCTAAGCGCGCGGCGGGTTCGTCCAGGGTCATGCGACCGCCCAGGAAATGCTTGGGATCGAAATGACCCAACACCACGGCGGCATCGGTCACGGTGGGTCGTTGTCCACCGCGACCGTAACAGGCCGGCCCGGGATCGGATCCGGCAGACTGCGGCCCCACGCGCAGCAGCCCCCCAGAATCGACCCACGCGATAGAACCACCGCCAGCACCAATGGAATGCACGGCGACCGACGCCATGCCGAGGTTATCGCCAGTCCAGCGTGGACCCAGCCAGGTATCACGCGAAAACTCCACCGCGCCGTCGCGCACGAGGCTGACGTCAAACGTGGTGCCGCCGGCATCACAGACGATGACGTCGGTGGGCAAGCCTTCTGCCTGCACGTAGGCCAAGCCGGCGATGGGCGCCATGGCCGGCCCGGATTTCACCAAATAAATCGGCCGTTGCACGACATCCGCCAAATGCATCACACCTCCGAACGAGGTGCTGACCAGAATATCGTTGTGATAGCCGGCCGCGCGCAGGTCGGCGGCGAGATCGGAGAGATATTTCTGCATCAGCGGCTTGAGTGACGCGTCGATTGCCGTTGACGAGGCGCGGCGATATTCGCGCAGAATCGGGTTGATTTGGTGCGATAGCGTGTAGGGCAGGCCCGGCAAAATTTCCTCGATGAGTTCACCAACCCGGCGTTCGTGGGCGGGATTGGCAATCGACCACAACAGGCAAACCGCAATCGCTTCGATACCGTAGGACGGCAGGCTGGCCAGCAACTGGCGCAGTGCGTCCTCCCCGAGCGCCGTTTCTACCCCGCCCTCGGCGTTCATGCGTTCGCGCACCTCAAAGGTATAGCGCCGTGGCACATAGGGATCGGGATATTCCATGCGCAAATTATGCGGCTCGGATTTGCCCCCTTCTTTCAGCAAAAGAATGTCGGGGAAGCCTTCGGTGGTCAGGAAGGCGGTGCGCGCAATTTTGCGCTCGACAATCCCGTTGGTGGCCCGCGTCGTGCCGTAGAGAAACACGGCGGTGTCGGCCAACAAGGCGCTAGTGGTAGTGCCTAGCTGTTCGGCGACGACCGCCAGCCCAGCGGCAATGCTGCCAAACGCGTGAGCGGTGTCGGTCAACGCCTTACCGATGGTGAAACCGCCAACGCTGTCCGTCACCACGACGTCGGTGAACGTGCCGCCAGTGTCAACTGAAATCCGATAGGTCATGTCGTGAGAGCCTCAAAAATAAGGTGAACAGGCGCCGTCGCGCACCAAAAACCGCACGGCTTGTTCATTTTCGCCACAAGCAGGCGAGACTAGCAACCCTATTAGTAGCCGATAGTCGCTGATGGTTCAGGGGTGGTCGGCTCGGGCCGCTAAAGTGCACGAGCGCAGCTTTTATTTGCGCGCCCCTTCAGCTTCGGAGTGCCATCATCATGACGCGAATCTTCAAATTGCCGCCGCTAAACTCGCCCCAACTGGAGCAGTTACATAACTATTTCGAAAACCTGGTGCTCACCGCACTGCACGCACGAGGCTTAAACCTCGATGAGGACACCTTTGTGGATGTGGCCTGTGTGGCGCTTAACGAACTGCCCGCCAAATACATCCGCCACGATGTGGACATGGCGTATTTTACCGATCCCGCCGACCTCGCCGTGATCCACGGCAAGGTGGAACGCGCGTTAGATCTCGCCTTGGGTCGGGTGCTCAGCAAACGCTGGAGCATGCCCGAATAGGCCGCTAGCGCCTAGACAGATTGCCGCCCGGGTCGTTGGTGATTGATGATCGCAAACGAGGTGCCACACACCGTCGGCACCGCACCAAGCAAGGTTCGTTTAAGGGGGAGACTCCATGACCGAGGTGGAATTTCGCGCAGAAATGGCGTTCAGAGGCGGGCAACCCAACCTCGTGGAATTGCCCGCCGAGTATTTTAAAGCCGAACACAGCCACGACTTCACCGCCCGTGGGTTGGTCTTGGCAGGCGAATTTACCTTGAGTTTTGCCGGTACTGCGCACCACCTCGTGGCCGGTGCCGACTTTGAATTAGCCGCCGGCATACCCCATACCGAGCGCACTGGGGCGGCGGGCGCACGCCTGTTGGCGGCCCGCTTCACGCCCTGATTTTCACACCCCCGGCGCGCCCTCAACGCGGTCGCGGATTACTTCGTGGTGGGCTGCGCAAACTGCGGCAAGACCTCTTCAATCAGCGCCTGCTGGGAATCAGACCACGAGCTCCATTCGTCCTTGAAGTCAAAATTGATCACCAGCATCGTGCCAAAACCACCTGATTCCTGTTGCATCGTTGCAAGCTTCTGAGTCACCGTACTGGGTGAACCGACCAGCCAGTTGTGCTCGCACAGGTACTCGGGTGTGACGTCGCTGTCGGCCACGGATTGGTCGTGCTTGAATACCGAGAGCAACCGAAATTGGGAAAACAACGGCAAAAGGTACTCGCGATAGGCGCGTCCCATCATGCCGTTCAAGGCTAATTTGCGCGCTTGCGCATCGGTCTCGGCGATATAAACCTCACGCACCACTCGCCAGTCTTCGCGCCGCGCCACTCGCCCGCCACGCTCCGCACCGCGTTCCACGCTCGCCCAGTGGTCGCGTAGATATTCACGCGACAGATTTAAGCTCAACGGCATAAAGCCGTATTCGCCGGCCAGCTCCAGGGTGTCTGAGCGCGGTGACAAACCCGCGATACCAATCGGCGGATAAGGTTTCTGGAACGGTTTGAAATGAAATTGTAGGGCGCCATCGAACATGGGTTCGATCCGATTGATCTTCCAGAATTCCCCGCGATGCTCAAAGGGTTCATCCGAAGTCCAAAGCTTGAGAATGATGTCGAGCGCTTCGCGGGTCATGCGCCGGTTCTCGCCACCCATGCCGTCCACATTAAAGAGACGCCAGTCGCTGGGCAGGCCGCCCGCACCAATGCCGAACATCAGCCGACCCTGCGAGATGTGGTCCATAAACGCCACCCGGCAGGCGAGTTCGGCGGGATGGTGGTAGGGCAGCAAGTGCGCACCCGCCGCGAGGCGAATACGTTTGGTCTTGAGCAGTGCTTGGGCAATGAGAATGTCTGGAGCGGGATTAGGCTCCCAGGGCGCGGTGAAATGCTCGCCGATCCAAGCTTCCGAAAAGCCCAGCCGGTCACAGAGTTCAATGTGTTGTAGGTCCCACTCAAAGCCATCGCGGAGCGATCGCTCGGGCGGGTGCGACGGCATCATGAAAATTCCAGCTTCCATTTATTCATCCCCTAACATTGGTTTTTTTTAAATTTTTTAGGACGCCAGCAAACTCCCTGTGGGGTCGCAACGCAAAGCACTGTCAGTGCACCGCACCGGTCCCAATGGGATTGCCGCTAGCGTAGCGCTGATACCTCGGGCTACCGCACGCCGAGATACTTGTGCCATTGGGCTGAGAACTCCCACTGCATCCCTAAGCGGTTCAGTTCATAGACCTTCTCAATGGTCTCGTCGGTATTGCAGCCACCGTCGCGCCAGCACGGCTGGAGGTAGTAATTGTTGGCAGAAAACTGCTGGTAATAGTCGGTGAGAACGGCCAATGACTGGCCCGTGTACACCACTTTGAGTTCTTGGGCGAACAGCAATTGCAGCTGGGCCACCGGGGCTTTGGGCGACACCGTGCACCAATCCCACGGCGCATTGACGCGCTTAAGCCCCGAGGTCTGCACGTTGATGAACAAATCGGCTTTTCGGCAGGCGGCGACCACTTCGTCAAAATCGGGTTGCTCGAGTGGTTCGCCACCGGTAATAGACACCCAGCCGCGGGGCCCTACCGCCGCCAAAGCCAGCGCGGCCAGTTCTGCCGGGGCGTAGGCCGTACCGCCCTTAAAGCCTAGCGACTCTGGTTGGTCACAGACTTCGCGGATAGGGCATTTA
>CAIPNE010000027.1 GCA_903866355.1 uncultured Gammaproteobacteria bacterium | reverse complement strand
TCGGGAAGTTTACGCGGTCATCAACAACAATGGCGTCATCATTCGGCACTATTGGATTGATCACCACTGTCAACGGCGGCAATTCAATGAAGGAAAAAAATTTCAATCAGATCCCCAGCGATCTCTCGCCAGAAAATTTGGTACCGGAGGTCGGACTTGAACCGACACGTTATCTCTAACACCGGATTTTGAGTCCGGCGCGTCTACCAATTTCGCCACTCCGGCAGCTTGGAAGGGCGGCCATTATAACAGCGTTTTCTGATCGCGCAATGGCCGGAAAGCGCCTTTCTATCTGCCCTCCAGACCATTCGCTATTCTGGCTCCAGGCCGCCCGATGCTTGGTTTTCCGGCTTGTGTCAGGCACACTCGCATCCCCTTGATGAGCCGCCGCCGGAGAGCGCCCACCCCCATGCATCTGTCTGATTTCAGTTATGAGTTGCCCGATGAGCTGATTGCGCACTATCCCCCGGCCGAGCGCACTGGCAGTCGGCTGCTGTGTATGCGGCGCGACAGCGGTGCGCTGGAGCATCGCCGTTTCTCGGATTTGATCGAGTATCTGCGCCCAGGTGATCTGCTGGTTTTCAATGACACGCGGGTGATTCCGGCGCGTTTGCTGGGCGTGAAGGACACGGGTGGGCGGATCGAGGTGATGATCGAGCGCGTGCTGGGCGAGCGCGAGGCGTTGGCGCAGGTACGGGCGAGCAAGTCGCCACGGCCCGGTGTGCGGTTGATCTTTGCGCGTCCCGATGATGGGCGCTCGCCGCCGCTGGTGGCCGAGGTGCTGGGACGGGAGGACGAGTTTTATCGGCTGCGCTTCGTCGTCGGCGGGGAAGGCGAGACAGCAGCGGGCGCAACCCTTACTCAGCTGCTGGAGGTCTATGGCCACATTCCGTTGCCGCCCTATATAAAGCGGGGCGACGAGCTGGCGGATCGGGAGCGTTATCAGACTGTCTATAGTCGCCACCATGGGGCGGTCGCGGCGCCGACGGCGGGGCTGCACTTCGATCAGGCGCTGCTGGATGCCATTCGCGAACTCGGCGTGGAGCAGGCGTTTGTGACGCTGCATGTTGGCTCCGGGACTTTTCAGCCGGTGCGCGTGGATAATCCCTTGCTGCACAAGATGCACAGTGAGCGCATTGAGGTGAGTGCGGAGGTTTGCGAGAAGATTAGTGCCTGCAGGGCGAGGGGGGGGCGTGTGATCGCTGTGGGGACTACTTCGGTGCGGTGTTTGGAGAGTGCTTCGCGGGCGGGTCCTTTATGCCCTTTGGGTACGCTCCCACATTTGGCGCTCAAGCCTTTTGCGGGGGAGACCGATATATTCATTTATCCTGGTTATCAGTTTCAGGTGGTGGACGCGATGATCACCAATTTTCACCTGTCCGAGTCCACGTTGATGATGCTGGTGAGTGCCTTTGCCGGGCGCGAACATATCCTGACGGCGTATCGGGAGGCGGTGGCGCTGCGGTATCGGTTCTTCAGTTATGGGGATGCGATGTTGCTGTATTAATGGTCTGTGGGAGCGGGCCTGCCCGCGATTGAGTTTTGCGCCGGGATCAATCGCGGGCAAGG
>CAIPNE010000026.1 GCA_903866355.1 uncultured Gammaproteobacteria bacterium | reverse complement strand
GACCTCGTCGACACGAGCGTCCCCTTCACCCTAAACGTGCAGGTGAAGGCGGGCTTTGCCACTGATTTGGCCTGTTTCGGTGTGGATGGGCGGGGCAACCTGCTGGGCGACCCCTACATGGTGTTCTTCAATCAGTTGCTCACGCCCTGTGGCGGCGTGCAATTGCAGCTGAATACGGGGAGCGCACTGTTTTCCATCGATCTCGGGCGGCTGCCTGCAGCGCTTGAGCGGCTGGTCTTCACGGCCACTGTCGATGGCGAGGGCGTGATGAGCGCACTGCAAGAGGCGGTGGTCGAAGTGGGCCAGGCTCAGGCTGTGCACAGTCGTTTCACCTTGCAGGGCCAGGATCTGTCAGACGAAAAAGCGCTGCTGTTGACCGAGGTGTACCGCAAAGACGGTGCTTGGCGACAGGCTGCTTTGGGTGATGGCTTCAGAGGGGGGCTGTCGGCCTTACTCGCCCATTTCGGCGGTGAAGAGACGACGGCGGCTGCGCCAGCACCCACTGCGCCGCCACTCAGCAAGGTGGTGCAGCTTGAAAAAGAGCTGAGCCAGAAAGCCCCCCAGCTGGTGAGTCTGGTCAAGGCCGCCCATCTCTCGCTCGAAAAGCAGGGTTTGGTTGATCATGTGGCCAAGGTTTGCCTGGTGCTCGACATTTCGGGTTCGATGCTTGATCTGTATCGGCGCGGCGTGGTCCAGCGCATCTGCGAGCGTCTGTTGGCATTGGCCTGCCTGTTTGATGACGACAAGTCAATTGATGTGTTCCTGTTCGACAGCCGTGCCATCGCGGCGGGTGACATGTCGGTCGACACCATCGATGGGGCCGTTGATCGATTGATCGCCAAGCACAAACTGGGCGGCGGCACCGACTATGCGCCGGCCATGAACCTGGTGCGCCAGTATTACAAGGGCACGACGTTGCCGGTTTACGCGCTGTTCGTGACCGATGGTGCACCAGGCGACAAATCGGCGTCGCAGAAAGCCTTGCGTGAGGCGTCTCGCGAGGCGATCTTTTGGCAGTTCGTGGGTGTCGGCGGTGAGCGTTTTGATTTCCTGGAAAAACTCGATGATTTGCGTGACAGGTTCATCGACAACGCCAATTTCTTCGCAGTGCCTGATCCGTCCAAGCTCAGTGATGACGAGGTCTACCGTCTGCTGCTTCAGGAATACCCCGGCTGGTTGCGCTTGGCGCGCCAGCACTCTCTGATCATGAGCTGAGACGGTTCCCGCTGAGCACTTTCACGATCACCGACGGGCAAAACCCCGGCCTTCAGGTGGCCCGCAGGCAGGGAGAGTCGGTGGTTGCGGAAAGCGATGCCATGGTGATGATGGACGGCACGCTGCACCTCAGCGGTAATCTGCCGGGCGGGCTGCTTGGCGCAGCATTGGGTGGCTGGTGGCTGGCGAGCCGCTTTTCACACAGAAGAACGTGGCCACGCGAGGCCCCGGACATCTCCTCCTGCCGTCTGACAGGGTCGCGAGCACCTCGCGCCAGGGAGGTTTGTTGTCGAACCCAGCCAGCAACCAAACCTCGGGTGAGGGTCTAGCGATGAAATTTTCTGGTACGGGGCAGGTGCTGGTGTGATCACGCAAGCGTCAGTCGTTTGCGTCGTGGGTAGGTCAACAAATCGGGGCCGTGGTTGACACGAAGATTGTGGCCACCTCATTCCGGTGGTGCCCCTCGTCAATTTAGACAGTTCATTTTCTAAGGAGAAAAGCATGACAGTGACATTGCAAAAAGGTCAAAAAATTTCCCTCGACAAAGAGGCCGGTAGCACCCTGACAAAAATTGTCATGGGCCTGGGATGGGACCCGATCAAAAAGAAGGGCTTGTTCGGCTTTGGCAGCTCGCGGATCGAAGTCGATCTGGATGCTTCCTGCGTGATGTTCGATGAGACCAAAAACGTCGTTGACACGGTATGGTTTCGCCAGCTCACCAGCAAGGACGGTAGCGTTCACCACACGGGCGACAACCGCACGGGCGATGGCGATGGCGACGATGAGCAGATCTTGGTCAATTTGGCTCAGGTGCCTGCCAAGGTATCGGCGATGGTGTTTGTGGTGAATAGCTTCACCGGGCAAAATTTCAGCCAGATTAGCAATGCCACCTGCCGCATTCTCAACGGCCAAAATCAACAAGAGGTGGCGTGCTACAACTTGTCTTGTCAGGGCACCCACACCGCGCAGATCATGGCCAAAATTTACCGCCACAACAACGAGTGGAAAATGCACGCCATCGGCGAAAACTGCTCCGGCCGTACCTTCCAAGACCTGATGCCCTTCATCCTGCCGCACGTCTGATGGGGTCTCTCACACAGCGCCATGGCGCTGTGTTGTTGATTGCTTGAGCGTCGGGCGATGCCCGCAGTCGGGTTAGTTTGTTGTTGTTCAGCGCTGCGGCGCAATCTCCCAAGGTTTGTTTATGCGTGTATGGTTCAATCGCCACTTTGAGCTGGTGTACCGCGTCCTGCGATTGATTCGCGAAGGTGACGTTGAGCAACGCTTCACCCTGATCTGCACTCACAAGCACCGCTACTTTGTCGGCTATGCCGCGGCCCACGAACATGCTCGTGAGCCGGAGGGCTTAAGTACGCCAGACTATGTGCAGTGGTGTTTGGAGTTTGCGGTCGATCAGCGCGTTGAGGTGTTTCATCCGGCGCATGAGGCGAATGCGATTGTGGCCGCGCGGGCCCAGTTTGAGGCACGCGGCATCCGCGTGATTAGCGTGGCAGACGCGCCGACCTTGCCTCGTCTGCACAATAAGGCCTGGGTCTACCACAAGATGGCAGGGCGTGTGCCGCTGGCCGCATCCACACTCATCCGCGACCCCCGAGACTTACCCGCTGCGCTGGAGCAACTTTGGTCGCAGGGCTTTCAGGCCTGCATCAAACCCACCGTATCAATCTACGGCAAGGGCTTTTATCGCTTGATGCCTCCTGAGGGTCAACGCCGTCGTCGGAGCATCACGCCACAAGCGTGGCTGGCCCGCCACCCTGGTAGGCGTTGCGCGTCACAGATGCTTCTGGAGTACCTGCCTGGTCACGAGTTCAGCGTTGATTGCTTGGGCGATGCCGGGCGCTTTGTCACCGGTGTGGTCAGAAAGAAGTCGCTGACGACGCCCACCCAATTGCTTGACCGTGCGCCGGGACTGCTCACCCATGCCGCCAGCTTGTTGGAGCGTTTTCGCATCAGTGGCTTGGTGAACATCCAATTCAAGGAAGACCAGCACGGCGAGCCCAAGCTGTTGGAGATCAACCCCCGTGCGTCTGGTGGCGTGGCCATGAGCTGCCTGTCCGGCGTCAACTTGCCTTATCTGGCGCTGTGTGGGGCAGTGGATGGCTATGCGGGCTTGCCGATTCCCACCCCTCGTCTGGGTTTGCGCGTCACGGAAGTCGGGATGGCTGTGGTGTTGCCGCATGGTTAAGGCAACGGCGGTGCTCAACTCCCCTCTCCGACACGAAGTGCTGCTGCCCAATGGCCGCTTGCAGGTCGAGGTTGATCGGGCCGACTGGCCTTTACAACGGCTGTGCGGCTTTGCCGCACGCCACAACCCGCGCCGGGGCTTCTTGTTCGTGAGCAAGGTGTTGGGCAAACACTGGCCCAGCGCACCCAGCGAGATGGCGGCGGCCCACGAGACCCTGGCGGCGCGGCTGCCTGGGCCTGGCCCTCGGCCCGCCCTGTTTGTCGGCATGGCGGAGACGGCCACCGGACTGGGGCAGGGCGTATTCGAGGCGTACCTCGCTCAGCACGGGCAGGACAGCGCAGTCTACGTTCAGACCACTCGCTACCCGCTCTCCGGGGCTCAGACGCTGAATTTTGAAGAGCGTCACAGTCATGCGCAAAGCTTGCGCCTGCATTGGCCCGAAGAGGCCGAGCTGCGCGAGGCTTTTGCCAACGCCTCCATGCTGGCCTTGGTGGACGATGAGTTGTCGACCGGGCAGACCTTCCGCTCGCTGCTGGCGGCTTATCGCTCGATCAATCCGCGGGTGCAGCGTGTGTGCTTGGTCTCCCTTACTGATTTCATGGGTCATGAGGCGCGTGCTCATTGGCGGGGCGAAGCAGCACAGGTTGATTTCATCTCCTTATTGTCAGGCGCGGTGACCTTTGAGCCTGACCCGCACTTTCGTGCCGAGCCTGCGGCTCCCGCGCAAGCCCAGGTCGCTTGCCGGCGCGATCACGTGGGCCCTTTCAGTGCCCGCCTCGGCACGGCGCAAGCCTTGCGTCTGCCGGGTGACCTGCTTGAGCGACTGAATACCCGTTTACCGATGGATCGGCCGGTCTTGGTCTTGGGCACCGGTGAATTCATGCACCCTGCGTTTTGTCTGGCACGCGGCCTGGCCCTTCAGGGGCGAGACGTGCGCGTGCAGTCCACCACCCGTTCGCCCATTTTGCTGGCCGCGGACATCCAACAGCGATGGACGTTTCAGGACCCCTACGGCGAGGGCATCCCCAATTACCTTTACAACGTCAAACCACAAGGTCAGACCGTGCTGCTGTGCTGTGAAACGCCGCTGTCACGGGCTTTGGCTGACACCGTGCAGCAGCTGGGTGCCGAGCTCATCCCTTTCGGAGTGATCCCATGAGCGGCGCGGCCCATGGGCATGACACCCCGGTCTTCGTGTTTGTGGATCTGGACGACTCCCTGTTCAACAGCGCCCGCAAGTGCCCACCGGGGGTGCCGCTGGAGCCGGCGGCCCTGCTGAAAAACGGTGAGGTCGTCTCGTACACCAATCCGCGCCAACGGGCCCTGCTTCACTGGCTGCGCCAGGGCGCGACCATCGTCCCCGTGACAGCCCGCAGCGCCGAGGGTTTTGCGCGGGTGCTGGTGGATTTCCCGGGGATGGCCGTGGTGAGTTTTGGCGGCGTCATCCTGGACGCCCAACGACAGCCCGCCCCCCGTTGGGCTCAGCACATGCAGGCGGCGTTGGCCGTCAGCCGTGAGCCGATGCAGCAAGCGTGTGCCAGCATGTCGGCGTGGCTGGTCGAGCATGAGATCGATGCTTGGGTCAAGGTGGTCGAGGAGAATGGGCAGGCCCAGTACCTGCTCACCAAACACCGGGCTGCTGATGCCCAGGTGCTCGCGCAACTGGCCGAGCAAATGCTGCGCCCATGGGCCGCGACTCGCCCAGGCTGGCGCGTGTTTCAGAACGATAACAACCTGACCCTGCTGCCCCCCGGACTCGATAAATCGTATGCGGTGGCCTACCTGATGGCCGAGCTGCGTGCGCAGGGTGACATTGTCACCGTCGGCATCGGGGACAGCTTGAGCGATGCAGGCTTTCTCAGCTTGTGCGATTACGCCATGGCACCCCAAGGCACCCAGCTCGGGCAACGCTTGTGGGAGTGTCTGGCATGACGGCGCCGATCGCGGCGACGTCGTTTCATGGCAGTTACGCCCCTGACGATGTCACCTTTTTGTTGCAGCCTTTGTCCGCGCAGCACACCCACACAGTGGACGACTTGTTGGAGAAAGAGCGCCTGATCCAATCCGGCGAGCGCCACTACAGCGAGATGATCACGCCAGAGAAGCCCCCCACTGCGGCCTACCTGGCCTTGTTTCATGCGGCTGTCGAGGCCTATACCCAGCGCATGGCGCGGGATCTCATGCACCTTGCCAGACGCATTCGAGCCGAGCGACCGGGGCCGCTGACCCTGGTCTCGTTAGCCCGTGCGGGCACGCCAATTGGTATTTTGTTGCGCCGCGTCCTGCGTGAGGCGTTCGGCATGGACGTCTCGCACTACTGCATCTCCATCATTCGCGACCGGGGTCTGGACACCCGCGCCCTGCAGCACATTCTCGCCAGTCACTCCCCAGCCAGTCTGGCCTTCGTTGACGGGTGGACTGCCAAAGGCACCATCCTGGGCGAACTACAGCGCAGATTGCGGGCTTTCGAAGCGAGCGAGGGCGTGCATCTTCCCGCCGAGCTGTTTGTCTTGTCCGATTTGGCCGGTGTGGCCCAGGCTTGCGGTTCGACCCAAGACTATTTGATTCCCTCTGCCCTGCTCAACGCCAGCGTCTCGGGCTTGGTGAGCCGCTCGATCTTGAACGAACATGTCGGTGCTTCGCAGTTTCACGGCTGCCTGTTCTATGCCGATTGGCAGGCTCACGATCAATCGCGCTGGTTTGTCGAGCAGGTGAGTGCGGCGCTCAGGCGTCATGGGCCCGCATGGTCGTGTGAACCCTTGCCCGTGATCGACCGCGGTGCGGCAGCCCTTCGTGCGCGTGATTTGATGGCCGCTTTGGCCCACCGCCACGCCGGTCTGGATCCCCAGCTTGTCAAACCAGGTCTCGGTGAAGCGACGCGCGCATTGCTGCGCCGTGTACCGCGTCTTCTCATCCTGCGTGACCCGGCAAGCGTCGAGGTCCGCCATCTTGTGCAACTCGCTACCGAGCGTGGTGTGCCCATCGAGATCGATCCCTCCCTGGCACTCCATGCGGTGGCGATCATCCGGAGTTTGTCTGATGGCTGATGCTTTTCAACTCGGTGCGTCCTTGTATGTGCCGGCCCTGCACGCCAAGCTCCCTGCTGTGCTGGCCCATCAGGCCTACCCCCATCTCAAGTCGGTCATCATTTGTACCGAAGATGCGGTTGCTGAGCGTGATGTGGACGAGGCCTTGCGCCAGTTGCGCGAGGCGCTGAGGGTGATGCCCGCTACGTCGCCCCTACTGCGTTTCGTGCGATTACGCAATCCGGCGGTGATGCGCGAGGTCGTGGCCATGCCTGGCAGTGAACATTTGTCCGGTTTTGTGCTGCCCAAAATCACTGCAGAAACACTGCCTCACTACCAGCTGCTATTGACCGGCACGCAGTGCCTCATGCCCACCCTGGAGACGGTGGAGGTGTTCGATCCCGACGCCATGCGGGCGCTGCGCAAAGTGCTGATGCGAGCGGGTTTGCGTGAGCGAATTCTTGCGCTGCGCATTGGCGGCAACGATCTGCTGCGCCTGATCGGTATGCGCCGACCGCGTGGCGTGACCCTCTACGACACCCCACTGGGCGTGCTGCTCGGGACGTTGGTGCTGACCTTCAAGCCGCACGGCTTTGCGCTGACCGCGCCCGTGTTCGACCTGTTGGACGACGAGCACATGCTGCGCGAGGAAGTTAGGCGGGATTTGGCGTTCGGATTTTGTGGCAAGACCGCCGTTCATCCAACGCAGATCCCTGTCATCGAAGCGGTCTTCAAGGTCAGCGCGATGGAACTCGCTGCGGCCAAGCGCCTGGTGGCGCCGGACTGCCCAGCAGTTTTTAAGCTGGGCGGGGCGATGCACGAAGTCGCGGTCCACGGCGCCTGGGCGCAACGGGTGTTTTCGCGTGCTCATCACTTCGGTATTGAGCCCTCTCCAGAGGGGTAAACAACCGCGCGGTGAACGGATCGTGGGCGTTCTCGCTGGGTGCTGCCCCCTGCATGAGGCGCGCGCGGACCGTCAACAATGTCGCAGTTCAAAGTGTATGACCCGCATAAGCTCATGCAGCGGGTTGGCCACCAGGTCCAACATCCACAGCCGCGGCGCCTGAGTGGCGTAAGGCCGTGGTCTACTAATTTCGGACACAACCATCGGTTTTTTTGGCGGCCGTATTCCGTTTGAGGATGGCGGGTGGCAGATTGCCCAATACGAAGTTCAAAGGATCGCTGTTGTAAAACCCAACGAGGTACGCCGTGACGTCGATTTTTTCTTCGACCTGCTTGGCATAATCACGCTGCCAGACACGTTTCATTTTCAGATTCAGAAAGAACCGCTCGGCCACTGCGTGGTCCAGACGCGTATGGGGTCAGACGCGTATGGGACCGTATGGGGTCAGGTCCCCCATTTCCCATTTTATAGATGATCACGACAGATTCACTCGCTCTAACCCCGCCAAGACGCGGCTAACTGGCGAGGAGGACACGCCGAAGGTCAGTGCAAAACGGGAGACCTGCCCCCTAAGCTTGGCCGGATCAGCAGCGCTATTTTTCGTCTGCCGTCATCTGGCTTAACCAAATCTTGATCAACGCCTGATAAGCGATGTCCTTGGCATTGGCCTGTGCCTTGATTCGATCAAGCAGATGTTTGGGCAGCCGCAGCGAAATGGTCTGTGTGGATGGCCGTAAATTTGGGAGCGCGATCGACACCGTTTTCCCCGAGTCGAAATACGGCGTGGTGTCATGCTTTGCCCAGAATTCTCGCTCAGCCGCTTCATTTGCGAATTTCGGTGGCGTCTTGAGTTTATGAGTCATACAGCGCTTCCTCTTTACGATGCATGTCGCGCGCAGAAATCACGCGGAGCAGAGTGCCGGATTGTCGGAGTGTGAAGATGACGGTGAGCTTTCGATCCGAGTCGGTTCTTCCCAGCGCGCGCCATCGAACCTCCTCACCTGAATGGACGTCGTCGGCCGTCACCCATAAGGGCTGATTGAAGAAGACTTCTTCCGCTTCGCGATTATCGACGCCATGCTTGCTGTTCTTGCCGAGATTTCCGGCATCCCAGTCAAACCCAACGACGGCATCGAAATCGACCATGCCTGTATATTAGAACAATAGACAGAAACCTTTAAACGCTTGGCCGGCAAGTGGGTGCGATAAACGCCGTGCCGACGGATTTGTGGGGGTGAGCCGCCCTGCGCAGTCCTGCACTGAGGGGCAGTCTTGCAACGAATATTCAGGAGACGATTAAACGATTACCGACGCTCTACCGCCGAATGCTGGTCAGGCGCTTCCCCTGCACGGCGATCTACCGACCCCGTAAGGACAGGCTTTATGGGGTCGCCGTGGCGCACCACCATCGACAGCCAAATTATTGGCAAACCCGCGCCTGAGAATGGAAACTGGTGTTGAGTTATCCCGAGAAATAGCCGGCATTCTTGCCGGCAGGTGTGAGGTTACGCGCGCTGGCGATCTAGGTTCAAGATGGCGGGCGCCCCCGAATTTCGCACGGCTGCCACCACCACGGCCCGGCTCTGGCGACCCAACTCGGCGCCTAAGGTGTACTGGTGATAGCGGGAAAAACCCGCCACCACCCGCTCAAAATGAACGGCGACGTCCAGCGCCTGCTTATCAATGGGTAAATGTTCGTAACGCGCCATCTTGCCATCCCACCGGGCAGCGCAATGCAGGGGGAAGCATCCCCCTGCACCCCCTCAAAAAAGCGCCAAATGACCCCAATTACCCAATGACCGCGCCAGCCCAGTGCCGGCTTCGCTTAACACCTGCCCAACCCAACAACCCCGCCCCTAGCAACGCTAACGTCCCCGGCGCGGGCACCGGATTGCCGCCGACATCGCCGGAGCGAACAGCCCAAGCAAACAAACTGGAGTACTTGGCGCCGAAGTCCTGGCGACCGATGTTGAAGCCGAAGACCCACGCGTAGTCGGAAGCAAACGCGACGCCGGACCAATAGTAGTCGGCCTGGACGTTCTGGACGTTCTGGAAAAAGGCGTAATTCGTGGCGTTGTTGGAGGTAGTGATAGAGCTATTGGCCGTACCGCCTAGCACGTTGTAAAAAAGATTCCCCATCTCGCTCGCCGTCTGGTTGTAGCCGTAGGCCATCGACCCACCCGGTAGACGCCAGTCATCCACACCGCCAATGCTCAGACCGTCGGCCCAAGCCATCGCCGTGAACCAATTCATCGCTGCACCATTCGCATTCGCATCCTGCAGCCACGTCAACTTCGCTACGTCGTCGTACACCGCCTGGTTATTCAAGCGATAAGACAGCGTCGCTTGCGCACCGCTCGCCGCTAATAAACTCACCACGCTCAGCGCCGTCGCCGCGAGGGTCCTAAAAGAGTTGAAACGAGACATGATTTTAACCTCTCAATTTT
>CAIPNE010000025.1 GCA_903866355.1 uncultured Gammaproteobacteria bacterium | reverse complement strand
GGCCGCCACGGCTGCTGCTGGTAACCTCTGCGCTCCATATGCCGCGAGCGGTACTTGAGTTTAAAGCCGCAGGTCTTGATGTGGTTCCGGCGCCAACGGACTATGAGGCACGCGCCTTGCCACCCGGGTTGTTGCGTTTCCTGCCAGACACCGATGCGTTGGACGGCAGCGCCCGGGCTATGAAAGAGCTGGTGGGGTGGGTGGTGGCCAAGCTGTGAAATTCTCCATTATCACTGCCGTCTACAACCGTGCGGCTACCGTGGCCCAAGCCGTGGAAAGTGTGCGCGCACAGGCCGGGGTGGACGTAGAGCACGTCGTGGTCGACGGTGCCTCCAAGGACGGCAGCCTTCAGGTTCTGCGCCATCTGGAACACCCCGGCATGCTGCTGCGTAGCGAGCCCGACAAAGGCATCTACGACGCCCTGAACAAAGGGTTGGCGCTGGCCACCGGCGACGTGCTGGGGCTGATGCACTCCGACGACTTCTTCGCGGACAGCCAAGTATTGGCGGACGTGGCGGCGCTGTTCGCGGACCCGGCCGTGGACGCCGTTTACGGGGACCTAGACTATGTGTCGAAAGACGCCGCCGCCCGAGTGGTGCGGCACTGGAAGTCCGGCCCGTATTCGCGCCAGCGGCTGGCCTGGGGCTGGATGCCGCCGCACCCCGCACTGTTCTTGCGTCGGGGAGTGGTCGAGCGCTGGGGTGGCTACGACACCAGCTACCGCATAGCGGCGGACTACGACTCCATCCTGCGGTACTTCGGCAAGGGTGGCATACGCCCGGCGTATTTGCCCCGTGTGCTGGTGAAAATGCGGGTAGGCGGGGAGAGCAACCGCTCCGTCGAGCGCATTGTCAGGAAGTCCCGCGAGGACTACCGCGCGCTGCGCACCAATGGAGTTGGTGGAGTTGGAGCGTTGGCGTGGAAGAACCTGAGCAAGCTGGGGCAGTTTTGGTAGTGATTAGTGGTTTGCTACCGCACAACTGAAGGTCATCTTGGCAGTGTACGCATCCACCCCTCTGAAGCCCTGCACCGTCTAGGCGTCGGGGGAGCGTCGATCTGGCTGGTCACTGACGCGGCGGACCAGAGTCGGCGCGTACCGGCTATCCGCAAGTCGGGGCCATCAACGGCGATGATGAGGCTGTGTAAACGGCTGTACTAGAACTGGAAATAGATGAACTGGCTGATCGGGCGCAGATAAATGATGACCAGTGCCAGCAAAAGGCTCCAGCCAGCAAGCGCCAGCGGCGCGCTGACCGCCGGGTAACGGCTGCGCAAGGCCGCGGCCGCGCGCCCGGCAAAGGGTGCCGCCACGGTCAGCAGCAGCGCGAAGGCGGCCACGACATAGGTCGATTCGCGCAGGCCCCGGCTGGTGAGGTGACTAATGTCGAACAGGCGGGACCATACGGTGAAGGTATAATCGAGCGACGGCGCCCGGAACGGGATCCAGCCGAGCATGACCAGTGCCAGTGTCACCGCCCAGCCGGTGACCGTTAGCACCGGCCCGCGCCAGCGCACCAGCCGCGGCGAGATGAAGCGATGCCCTTGCACCAGCGCCGCGTGCCAGACGCCCCCACAGCACGAATGTCCAGGCGGCGCCATGCCACAGGCCCATGATCATCCAAGTGGCGAACAGCGCGAATAGAGCATTGTTGCGGCCGATCTGGCCGGTGCCGTCGATGCCGATGCCGCCGGTCGACATGCGGTCCGCTACCTTCACCTGGGCCAAGGGCAGATAGACATAGTCGCGAATCCAGCTCGACAGCGAGATGTGCCAGCGTCGCCAGAAGGTGCGGGGGGAGTCGGACAGATAGGGAAAGGCAAAGTTTTCCGGAAAGCGGATGCCCATCAGCAGCGCCACGCCAATCGCGATGAAGGAATAGCCGGCAAAATCGAAATAGATCTGGAAGCCGAACAGGAAACCCAGCGTTAGCGTGTCGATGGGGAACAGCTTGGTCGGGTCGACGGCATAGGCCTGGTCGACAAAGGTGGCGATATTGTCCGCCAGGACGACCTTTAGGAATAGCCCGGCGGCGATGCGCGACAGGCCTTCGGCGATATCGGCCGATTTGAACGCCGGGCGGGTATCGAGCTGCCAGAGCATTTCGCCGGCACGTAGGATGGGACCGGCCACCAGTTGCGGGAAGAAGATGACGTAATTGCAAAACAATATGTAGCTGCGCACCGGCTTGATGTGGCCGCGGTAGACATCAATGATGTAGCTCATCGCGTGGAAGGTATAGAAGCTGACCCCGATAGGTAGGATGATGTTCCAGGTCGGGAGCGATACCTCAACCCCGATCAGGCTGCCGAGCCCGGCGAAACTGTCGGCGAGGAAATAGAAATACTTGAAGAAGCCGAGCACAACGAGGTTGGTGGCGACG
>CAIPNE010000024.1 GCA_903866355.1 uncultured Gammaproteobacteria bacterium | reverse complement strand
AGAGTCTTGTCCAGCGAAGTATGAGGCTAGCGGGATTCAGGGTGGCTGATCGTGGTGGGGATGCCCATTGCTGAATGCCCCGCACAAATCCGAGCAGGCGCAATTCACGTACTCAGCTCCCACCTTGAGTGTTGGACGGGAGAAGGGTTTGCGCAGCCGGGTGACCAAGGTATCCAGGAGACAGCCGCCCGGGGCACGCCGGACGACTACGCCGCGGCGCGTTAAGCACCAGTGCCATATTTGCCGCCGCCCACGCGCTGCTGGTTGCTGCCGCGCACCTCGTCGCCTATTGTGAAAAAAATTTCAGCTAGGAGCTTGCGATGGTCACTTTCGACACCCTCATCCGCGGTGGTAGCGTGGTAGATGGCACGGGCGCACCCCCGGTCACGGCCGACATCGGGATCCGCGATGGGAAAATTGCCGCGGTGGGCCACAGCTTGGGTTCGGCGCACCGCACGATCGATGCCGATGGCTTATTGGTGACCCCCGGCTGGGTGGATATTCACACCCATTACGATGGGCAAGCTAGCTGGGATCCGGTGCTCATGCCGTCTTTACGCCATGGTGTTACCACCGCCGTCATGGGCAACTGCGGCGTGGGCTTCGCCCCTGCGCGGGCGGACCAGCACAGCTGGCTCATTGGACTAATGGAAGGCGTGGAGGACATTCCAGCCGCCTCGCTCGAAGCGGGGATCCAGTGGAACTGGGAAAGCTTTCCGGAATATCTCAACGCGATGGATGCCACGCCGCGGGCCTTCGATATCGCCGCCCTGCTCGCTCACGGACCGCTGCGGGCTTATGTGATGGGCGAGCGCGGTGCGGCCAACGAAAACGCCAACGCGCAAGATCTCCAACAAATGGCGCAACTCACCCGCGAGGCGCTCGCCGCGGGCGCCGTGGGTTTATCCAGCTCGCGAACCACCATCCACATCTCGGTTGACGGCCGGCCAGTGCCCGGCACGTTTGCCGGCGATGAAGAACTGATTACCCTCGCGCGCGCCGTGAAGGCCAGCGGCCATGGCCTGGTGGAAATGGTGAACGCCGGCATCGTGGGCGAGGACTGCGCAGGCTTAGACCGCGAGATGGCGCTGATGCAGCGCGTGGCGACGGCCTCCGACAGCACCGTGATGTTTCTGCTGCTCCAGCACAACATCGACCCCTCACAATGGCAGCGCCAGCTCGCCGTGTGCGAAGCCGCCGCACGGGCCGGACAGCGCCTCATTCCGCAGGTCTCAGGGCGGCCTATTTCTATTCTGTTTAGCTTCGAGGGAGAACATCCCTGGCGTTTCATGCCGAGCTATCAGGCGCTGCGTGACCGCCCGTTCGCCGAGCGTTACGCCGCCATGGCAAACCCGGCCATGCGCGCACAGTTACTGGCCGAGACCGATCCCAACGACACCGGTTTCTCCTTAATGTACAAAAATCCGCTGTTATGGGAGCACACCTACGCGGCGGGTTCACCCATCGATTACACACCACCCAAGTCGCGCTGCGTGGCAGAAATCGCGCGTCAACAAGGCAAAACGCCGCAGGCCGTGGCCTACGACTTACTGTTGGAAAACGGCGGGCGCGCCGTGCTCAGTCACTTCGGGGTGAACTATGCGGAAGGCAACGCCAATGCCCTGCACAGCATGTTGCGGCATCCGCTGAGCGCGCTGGGCTTAAGTGACGCCGGTGCGCATGTGCGCTTTATTGCCGACTCCGGCATGCACAGTTATATGCTCACCCGCTGGGTGCGCGATACCAGCCCTGGCGACCCCCATCACCTGCCATTGGAGTTTGTGGTGCGCAAGCTCACCAGTGCCAACGCCGATCTATTTGGGTTTAGTGACCGCGGTCGCCTGCTGCCCGGACTGCGCGCAGATCTCAACCTCATCGACCTTGGCGCACTGGCCACCAGCGCACCGACCATGGTCTACGACCTGCCGGCCGGCATGCCGCGTTTGACCGAGCAAGTCAGCGGGTATCACGCCACCTGCGTGAGAGGGGAAGTGGTGACCGAGGCCGGTGTTGATACCGGCGCGCGTCCGGGACGCGTGCTGCGGGGTGGCTCGCGGCTGTCTTAAGTTTGGTGCAAACGGTCATCAGGCAGAAGACTGCCATTTTTAAGGCGTTCTGATGACCGTATCCCACAGCAGCCGACGGGCGCCGCCCGATCCTGAGTTGCTCGGGCTGAGCTGACAGCCTGCGCGCGGCATTCGTGCAGCCCTGCACAGCATCGCGATCATCGAAAATCCAGCCGAGCTCAAACAGGTGCTGGCGCCTCGCGATGGGTGCGCCGAGGCCGCGCCCCCAACCTTCAGAACCGTCACCCGCGCGCCGCCGTAACCCGCATGACCGAGCCTAGATACGATCGCCTATCGAGTGGGTCAATTTCAGCTAAATTGGTGCGTCGCGGCACTATTGCGTGACGCTGCCGCCCGGCTTCCCTAAAATGTCGCTACCCCTGTCTGGATTATCACCGCATGCCGCATTCCGAATACCACCGCATTGATCGCATTGGCTGGCTACGTGCCGCACTACTCGGCGCCAACGATGGCCTCATCTCCACCGGCAGTCTGGTGGTCGGTATGGCGGTTGCGAAAATGGCGACAGGCGATCTGCTCTTAGCGGCGACCGCCGCCTTAGTGGCCGGTGCGCTGTCGATGGGGGCGGGTGAATTTGTCTCGGTGAGTTCGCAAGCCGACACCGAAAATGCCGATTTGGCGCGTGAGCGCGCCGAAATTGACGAGGACCCCGACCACGAAAACGATGAGCTAACGGCGATCTACCGCAGCCGTGGCCTGAGTGCCGCGCTGGCCCGTCAAGTCGCCACCGAAATGATGGCCCACGACGCACTGGGGGCGCATGCCCGCGACGAATTGGGCTTGTACGAAGGGACGCGGGCTAATCCCCTCCAAGCAGCGCTCTCCTCCACGGTGGCATTCAGCGGTGGGGCATTACCCCCGCTGTTGCTGGCCATCTGGGTGCCCGCGCCAGACTTGGCGCTGAGTGTGGGTGGCGTTTCCTTGGTTTTGCTCGCGGGACTCGGCGGGCTGGCGGCTAGGCTGGGTGGATCATCAACACTGAAGGGCGCGCTGCGCGTGACTTTTTGGGGCGCGCTTGCGATGGCGGCCACCGCCTTGGTGGGGCAATTCTTTGGCGTAGCGGCCTAAGGTTGGCGAGTTCGGACGACCCTCCTGGGGCCGTCCGAATCGCGGTATTACATCGTGAAAAAGCAGAGCTTATTGCCATCCGGATCGCGGCAGTACGCGCCGTAGAAAGTGCCGGTTCGCGGACCCGGAGCGCCTTCATCAACACTGCCGAGCGCCATCGCTTGGTGGTACAGAGCGTCGACTTTCTCGGCGCTACCAGCCGCCAAGGAAACCATGACGCCATTACCCACACTGGCCGGCTGGCCATTAAAGGGTTTCATTAGCAGCAACATCGGTGCGCCTTTACCGGTTGACCAAGCAATAAAGCGCTCGGTTTCCATGACGCGCTTGGCGTCTATTTTCTGCAGGACTTCGTCGTAGAATTTCGCCGCGCGGGCGAGGTCGTTAGTGCCCAAAGTGACATAACCGATCATGCTGTGCTCCTAGTCTTTCGTGGTGTTTAGAACAGAGACCTCCCAACCGGCGTGCGCCGGTGGGACTGATTTTCGCCAGTGCAAGTTTAACGCCGATTGCGCAGTGGAGGGCTATCTAAGCACCCGCTAAGCACCCGCCACGCGCAGCCTAGGCTGACAGGTTTTAGAGTCCCTGTACGCTCAGGTAGTCTTGAATCAACCGCAAGGTTTGCGCCGGTTGCTCGAAGTGTGGCGCGTGTTGGCACGCGGCCAACAGGGCGGTGTGGCAGCCACCACTAACCCCGGCTTCGATCGCACGCAACTGGGCATCACTGCCGTACTGGTCCTGTTCACCCTGAATCTGCAACAGCGGCACGCAAATTCCGGGCAGGAAAGATTCCACATTCCACTGGGCGAAGGCGGGCTGGGTCCAGGCCTCACTCCAACCATGGAACGCGCAGTCCACGTTCTCGCCGTGATATTTCGCCAGCTTCTGGCGCAGCCCCTGCGGGTAGTCTTGGCGCAGGTGTTGAATGCTCGCCACCCCACAAGCTTCGGCAAACACGTGCGGCGCCATCACGATAACGCCCCGCACGCGCGGGTCTTGGGTTGCGCCTGCATAAACCAGCGCAATTGACGCGCCATCGCTATGGCCCAATAGCACGCAGCTCGCAATGCCGGCCGCGTCCAATACGCGCGGCAAAACCTGCAACGCCTCGCGTTGTAGGTAGTCCACCGGCCAAGGCCGGGGCTCGGCCGCTGAGCCACCATAGCCAAAACGCGAATAGAGAAATACCGGATGACCGGTGGCCAGTGCTAAGCGTTCGGGGAATTCGCGCCAGAGAGCGACACAGCCCAGCCCCTCATGGAGCAGCACGATCACCGGCCGCGACAAATCTCCAGCCACCCAGCGAGTTTCCAGCGCCCGCGTGTCGAGGAAAATGGCTGGTAATGGCGCGGTCATTAAAGGGGCCGGCAACGACGTGTCGCGTCGCGCCGGCGAGGGCCTAAGCCGCCAGCAGACCTTGCCGGGACACGTAGTCCAGCGTGTCGTCTAAGGCTAGGGAGAGTTTGTCGAACATCTCGTCGATTTGCGCTTCGGTAATGATGAGCGGCGGACACAGCGCGATCCCATCACCCACGTTGCGTGGGATCAGGCCGTGCGCGTGGCAACGCTCAAAACAGTAGGTCCCGACAGATCCATAAGGGGTAAAACCGGCTTTCGTGGTTTTGTTAGACACAAACTCTAGCGCCCCCAACAAACCAACGCCCCGCGCTTCGCCCACCAGCGGGTGATCGAGGAAGGACCGCAGACGCCGTTGGAATTGGGGGGTGAGCGCCGTGGCACGTTCAAACAAACGATCGCGTTGGTAGATTTCGAGTGTTTTAAGCGCCACCGCCGCACACACCGGGTGTCCACTGTAGGTGTAACCATGGCCGATGGTACCGAGTCTTTTACCGGCCTCAGCAATGGGGCCGTACATTTTTTCGGGGATGACCACGGCCGACAATGGCTGATAGGCGGAGGTCAGCGCTTTCGCGAGCGTGACGGTGTCGGGTTTGATATTAAAAGTCTGGCTGCCAAAAGGCTGCCCGGTGCGACCGAAGCCGCAGACCACTTCGTCGGCGATAAAGAGCACATCGTAGCGCGACAGCACCGCCTGTATTT
>CAIPNE010000023.1 GCA_903866355.1 uncultured Gammaproteobacteria bacterium | reverse complement strand
GGCAGCGGCCGCTGAGGGTCAGCACGCTCACCGTGCAGCGGCTGGTGGGTATGGCGAGCAAGACGCTGGGCGCGCGGCGGGACATCCTCGGCTTCGCCGAAATCTCCCTCACGGCACCGGTTTTCGGTGGCGATACCATCTACGCCGAGAGCGAGGTGCTGGCGCTGCGGACGGGCCTTACGCCCGATACCGGCATTCTCACCCTGCGGCTGGTGGGCCTGAAAGATCGCCACGCCGACGGCACCTTATTGCCCGCGCCCGAGCGTTTCGCCACGCTGGTGTTAGAGGTCGAGATTTATACCCAAGCGGGCTGGTGTGCGGTGGCGCCGAGCGCGTTGGGCACGGCGGTGCACGAGCCGCGGTTTGCCAGTCATCGCGATGATGGCGGGCTGCTGGTCGAGCAGTTTGGTCTGTTCTTCGAAGACGCCCAGCCTGGTGAGACGTTTGTGCATGCGCCACGGCGGACATTTTATCGGGAGGATCTCGTGCGCAGCGCCCGCCGTGCCTTCGATTTTTCCCCGCAGTTCCACGACGCACCGTGGGCGAGCGCGCAGCAGAACGGGCGTCTACGGGTGCCCGAAACGCTGCTGCTGGGTGCGGTGACCGCGCTCACTACCCGTACGTTTGGCCGCGTGTCGGCCAATCTGGGTTGGACCGATATCCAGCTCGGCGCGGTTTTCGAAGGCGATACCCTCCAAGCCGAATCCACCATCGTTGCAGCTCGAACATCGAAGTCTCGTCCCCACGAAGGGGTGTTGACGGTCGATACCCGGGGTCACCTGGTGGACGGCACGCAGGTCTGCAGCTATCGCCGCAATTTGCTGGTGTACCTGCGCGCAGGTCAGTCGCCTTACGCTACGGCGGGGTATTAGCGAGAGCCCGGTCAGCTCCGCCGGTGGGGCGTGCGTGGTTTGTCCCGCCCAGGGTTGTGGGAGGTCCTTGGACGGTAGCCTTTTTTTCTTGAGATGTTATATAGTTTCATTTCGGAACGATCCTTATGTCAGTTACCGAGCAATGCAGCCACATTTTCAAGTAGCAAGAGGTTCTGATGAAAAAGCATATTCCTACGCTGGCCTGTCTTCTGACACTGACGATCACCGCCAGCTTGCGGGCCGAGCCTGCCCATGAACACGGCATTGCACACCTGCAGGTTGCCTTAGAAGGCCAAGCGCTAAGAGCCGATTTTGATTTGCCCGGGATGGACCTGCTGGGCTTTGAGCACGCCCCCGCCAGCGCGGCGGACGAGGCCGCCGTGGTGGCGGCTGGCACCAAAATGCGGGATGCCGCGGCGGTGCTGGTACTCACGCCGGCAGCGCAATGCAGCGTCGAAAAAGTCGACTTCCGCGCCGAGAAGCCCGAACCCGGTTCGGTGCACATGGACTTTGTCGCCAGTTATTCTTTCCGCTGCGTGCAGCCAGCGGAATTGCGCGGCTTTAAGACTGGCATTTTTACGCTGTTCCCCACGCTGACTGAGCTCGCGGTGGAGAGCCAGAGCCCGGCCGGCGTGCGGGCACAGAAACTGTCTGGCGGCAGCCCGGATTATGCGTTTTGACCTTGCCGCAGGCCGTGGCCCCCGTCTTCAGCGCGCGTGGGCTACGGTTCCGCTGGCAGCCTACAGGGCCGTTAGTACTGGACGTCCCAAAATTTGATCTGGCGGCCGGGGAGCGAGTGTTTCTCGCCGGCCCTAGTGGTTCTGGTAAAACCAGTTTCCTGTCGGTTTTGAGTGGCATCGCCACGGCGAGCGAGGGCTCGGCAAGTTTACTGGGACACGAATTGGCGGCGCTGCGGAGCAGCGCGCGTGATCGTCTGCGGGCCGACCATCTCGGGATCATCTTTCAGTTATTCAATTTAGTTCCCTACCTCTCGGCATTGGAGAATGTGATGCTGGGCTGTCAGTTTTCTGCCGCGCGCCGCCGCGCCGTGCGGGCGGGTGGCGAGGGCGTGGCGCAGGCGGCCCGCAGACTCCTCGGCGAACTAGGCCTAGGCGATGCAACGCTCGCGCGGAGGGCCGCAGCGCAGCTATCGGTCGGGCAGCAGCAGCGAGTAGCCGCAGCCCGCGCCTTGATCGGTAGTCCTGCGCTGGTAGTGGCAGACGAACCCACTTCGGCGTTTGATAGTGCCCTGCGCGACGAATTCCTGACGTTGCTGTTAGCGCAGTGTGCACACACCGGCAGTGCGCTGCTCTTGGTTAGCCACGACCGGGCGATGGCATCACGCTTCGATCGCAGTGTGGAACTCACCGGGATCAATCAGGTGGTGGCATGAACCTATTGCGGCTGGCGGCCAAAAGTGTCTGGAACCGTCGCCTCACGGCGGCGCTCGTCGTTTTGTCGATCGCAATCGGCGTGGCTTTGCTGCTGGGGGTCGAACGGCTGCGGACGCAGGCGCGGGCGAGCTTTTCGCAGACGCTGACGGGCACCGACCTCATCGTCGGCGCGCGGGGCGGTCCCGTTAACTTACTGCTCTACAGCGTGTTCCGCATTGGGGATGCGACGAACAACATCAAGTGGCGCACCGTGGAGGCGCTAGCCAGCTGGCCGGACGTGGCTTGGCAGGTGCCGCTGTCGCTTGGGGATAGTCATCGCGGCTATCGCGTGCTGGGCACCAGCGCCGCTTATTTTGAGCACTACCGCTACGGTGCACAGCGCCAACTCGCTTTTGCCAACGGGGTCGCGTTCGGCGCTTTATTCGATACCGTGCTGGGGGCCGAGGCCGCAGCGCGGCTGAACTACCGTGTCGGTGACCGCATCATCTTGTCACACGGTGCCGGGAAGGTCAGTTTCAGGGAGCACGCGGACAAGCCCTTCACCGTGGTGGGCATTTTGGCGCCCACGGGTACGCCGGTCGATCGCACCGTGCACGTCAGTTTGGAAGGCATCGAGGCAGTCCATGTCGATTGGGTTGCTGGCGCGCCGCTGCCAGGGCACACGCTGAGCGCCGAGCAGGTGCTGGCGCTCAAGCTCGTACCAAAGTCGGTTACCGCCGTGCTGATAGGGCTTAAATCTAAACTGAGCGTGTTCAATGTGCAGCGGGCCATCAACGACTATCGCGACGAGCCGTTGTTGGCGATCCTGCCGGGACTTACCCTGCAGCAACTATGGGACCTGCTGAGCATCGGCGAGCAAACCTTGCTCGCCATCTCTGGGCTGGCCGTGGGGTGTGGCTTGATGGTGATGTTGACGGCACTCATCACCGGGCTCAACGAACGCCGTCGCGAAATGGCAATCCTGCGCGCACTGGGTGCCCACCCTTGGCAGATCTTCTCTATGCTGATCGGTGAAGCACTGCTGCTCAGTTTATGTGGTGTCTTGGCCGGGTTCGTTTTGTTGCAAGCGGTGCTGTGGCTGGCTTTGCCGGTGCTAGGCGGGCAAACGGGACTCACCATTGCGAGTTGGCCACCGTCGGTGCGCGAACTGGAAATGTTGATGTGGGTGCTCACCGCCGGTGTGATGGGGGGGGCGCTGCCTGCATTCCGAGTCTATCGCCTGTCGCTGGCCGACGGGCTCACCCTGCGAATTTAAGGGTTTTATCATGCGTTATCGGATCCTTAGTGCGTTTTCCTGCGCACTCTTATGCCTTGCTTGCGGCCAGCTGGCGGCGAGCGAAATCCCTGAACTGTCATGGGACGACCTAGTGCCGGCCGACTACCAACCCGACGCCGTGCTCGGTGATCTCGACATCAGCAATCTCTCCGACGGCGATCCCCGGGCAAAAATTGCGATGGAGAAGCTCAAGAAATTGTGGGAAGACGCACCGGTGGTTAAAAGTTTCACCGGGCAACGGGTGCGCTTGCCCGGCTTTGCCATTCCGCTGGAGACGGATACGAAAACCGCGAAGTCTTTCATCCTCGTGCCCTACTACGGGGCGTGCATCCATGTACCGCCACCGCCTTCCAATCAGATAGTGCTGGTGAATGCCCCGTTTGGCGCGCACATCAAAGAAGCTTTCGATACGGTGATGGTGGAAGGTACCTTGACCGCCGGCGCCATCGCGACCGATACAGCACATGCCGGTTACACGATGACTGCGATCTCGGTGGAGCCCTACAAGGATTAGGTCGAGCACCCGGCCGCGGTTAGATTTCCAGCAGCGTACCCAGTTCTACCACCCGGTTAGTGGGGATGC
>CAIPNE010000022.1 GCA_903866355.1 uncultured Gammaproteobacteria bacterium | reverse complement strand
GCGCGCCCCGGTGTCGAGCACGGCAACATTCTTGTAAAGGGCGCGGACGAAGTCTTGGGCCGCGGCCGCGCTGCCTTCTTTCTGTTCTGCATACGCCCACGCGGCGAGGTAGTTCCAGCGTGCGCCACCAGAGGTCTTGGGATTGGGCGAGACCACGCTCACGTCCTTGCGCACGAGGTCGTTCCAGTCCTTGATGCCCTTGGGATTGCCCTTGCGCACCAGCAGCACGATGGTGGAGGTGTAGGGGGTACTGTTGTCCGGCAATAGCGACTGCCAGTTTTTGGCAATCAGCCCGGACTTCTCCGCAATCGCATCAATGTCGTAGGCCAGCGCGAGGGTGACCACATCGGCTTCCAGACCGTCGATTACCGACCGCGCCTGCTTGCCCGATCCGCCATGTGACTGGCGAATACTCACCGGTTCACCGCCTGCATCCTGCCAGTGCTTCGCAAAGGCCTTGTTGAAGTCTGCATAGAGCTCGCGCGTCGGATCGTACGAAACGTTCAGCAGTGTGAGATCGGCCTGTGCCAGTGAAGTGTCGAGGCAAAGGATAAGGCCAAGGGCGATGATTGTTTTTCTATTTAACATGGGGTTTTCTCCGCAATTTAGTAGGTTATTTGCACACGACTCAGCACGACGCGCTCCGTCGCACGGTCCAGCGGGACGAGAACGGTGCCACCGCCGCCGCCGTTGAAAGCGGTTTCGTCGTAATCAAGATTCACCTTGAAATTGCGGTTCAGGTACCAGTTCAGCCCCAGTCCCCAGGATTGGGCTGCGCTGGCGGATTTGGTGAGGTCGGCAAAGCCTCCGGCGAAGGCGTCCTGGTCGATCTCTAGCTCGCCGTAGCGCCCCACCAGTTCCACCGCGCCCCACTGTCCGGCCCCTGGGCTGAAATTGGCTTTGGGCTTCACGCCCCTGAAAGAGGCGTCTTCGCCCGTCAGCACAATGGAGCTGGCAATCTGCCAGGCGCTGTTGGTGAGGTGTCCCCGGCTGCTGTTCAGTACGACCTCTTGACTGGATTCGACGTAGTCGCCGAACACGCCAAATTGGCGCCAGTACCAGTAGCCTTGCGGTGAGTAGCGCGAGCGCTGTCCATCAGCGATGACGGTAGTGTCCGTGCTCGGTGAGGTGGTCACAGTGGTGCTTTTTTTAGTTTTGGGATCAGTAATGACGAATGTCGTTTTGCTGGTTCTGTAAGAGAAGAACTTCGCCTGGCCCGGCGTGACATAACTGCCCAGCCCCGTGTTGGCGGCGGTGCCGAGTTCCTCGCCATGGCTGCCGGCGAGGCCAACGCCGAGACCCTGCAGCGGACCGTAGACGTCCAGGAAGGGCTGTGCGAATACGCGGCCCACGAAGTCCTTGGCGTTGTTGGTGTCAGACACGCCTACGCTGCCGAGGTCGGGCACACCGTTGAATACGCCGACTTGGTAGGCAAGCTTGCCGCCCAGCACCTCGCCGGTCAGCTGCACGCCGACATCGCGATTGGGCACGAGATTGTTGGTCAGTCCACGTTCAACAAAGGTGAGTTCCGAACCCGACGCGAGGCGCTCGAGTCCCAGAGGCTCCTTGAACTTGCCCATGCTCACTTTGGCGAAGGGCAGTCGGCGCCATTCGGCATAGGCGTCCTGCAGGGATACGGCCGATCCCGCGAAATCCGGCATCACCTTGTAGTAGAAATCTTTGTAGACCGTGCCTTCGAAGATCGGCCGTACGCGCCGTGCCAGAAAAGTATCGATGGTGGCCGAGGAGCCGGTAAGCGTTTTGTCGCCCGAGAAGAAGCGACTATCGAGTTGCACGTAGCCGCGGAGTCTTGCTTCGAAATTGCCGTCGGACGAGGTGATGGACAGGCCCTTTTCGCCGACGGCGACAGTGGGGTTTTTCGCCTTGCTGGCGGCGTTTTCCTCGGCGGCTACTTCGAGTTTTCGCTCCAGTGCCCGCACGCGCTGATCGACGGCTGTGGTGGTGGGCAGAGCGGCGGCCGCGATGGTCGGCTGCGCGCTCATTCTGGCCAGCACCTGTTCGAGTTCTTTCACGCGTTGGGTGAGTTCGCGCACTTGGGCTGCGAGCTCGGGATCGGCGGCCGCGAGCGCACTGCCGGCGTGGAGTGCGAGCAGCACCGCAGCGGATAGCAGCGGGAAACGGCAACGGGCGCCTGGGTAGAGTGTCATGAGCAGGATTCCTTGCAGTGGTCTGAACCGGGGATAGAGGGCTCGGAGTACCTGGGCCACCCGATGGGCGGCCCTCGGTCTCCGGGCGCAACCCCGCATTGCAGCAGCTGTGCCAATTGACATTGGCTTATAAGAATCAGTTATTTGCGAAGCATCTACTTGAGCAACTAGCATATTTGCCCAGTTGAAAGAGTAAATATGCGATGTCAGAAGGTGAAATAACCCAGCTTGCGGTGATCGGCGCAGAGGGTGGTCTGCGGCAGGTGTTTGAGCGGATCGAGCGCGTGTGTGACTCGGATCTCCCTATCCTCATCCTCGGCGAGACCGGTTCGGGGAAGGAGGTGTTGGCGCGCGAGATCCATCAGCGATCGGCCCGACGAGACCGCGCGTTGATTCGCGTGAACTGCGGCGCGATCGCGCCGGAACTCATCGATTCCGAACTTTTCGGTCATGAGAAAGGCAGTTTCACCGGCGCGCTCGTACAGCGTCGTGGCTGGTTCGAGCGGGCCCACGGCGGTTCGCTGTTTTTGGACGAGGTGGGTGACTTACCACTCGCCGCCCAAGTGCGGTTGTTACGAGTTTTGCAGGACGGGGTGGTGCAACGCGTAGGAGGGGAGTCCGCATTGCATGTCGATGTGCGCGTTATCGCCGCGACGCATCGCGATCTGCCAGTGATGATTCAGAACGGCCAATTCCGCGAGGACCTGTGGTATCGCCTGGCGACTTTCCCGGTACTGCTGCCGCCGCTTCGGGAGCGGCGGCAGGACATCCCGGCGCTGGCTGTGCATTGTGCGGAAAAGGCGGCTAGGCGTTTCGGGCTGAAAACCGTCAAGCCCAATGCCGGGGAACTCGCGCTGCTCGCGGCGTACGCTTGGCCGGGCAACGTGCGTGAGTTTGGCTCGGTCATGGATCGCGCGGTGATTCTGGGCGGTGGCGAGCGACTGGAAATCGTGAAAGCGCTGGGTATCGGCGGCCT
>CAIPNE010000021.1 GCA_903866355.1 uncultured Gammaproteobacteria bacterium | reverse complement strand
GGCTGGGCTGTCCGCCAGCGAAGGTCTAACGCAAATCGGCTGCGCGCCACCCGCCGACTGGGTCGTTGGGGGCTGCACGCGCCCGAGACTTGAACTGAGTGCGCAGAAAGTCCATTTGATCAGCCAGAATACGGCGGTTGGAGAGCGCGAGAAATTCGGCCCAATTCGGGACGTACGGCACGGCGAGTAACGGCATTTTGGCCTGTTCCGGGCGCCGCCCACCCTTGCGGGTATTACAGCTGCGGCAGGCGGCGACCACATTCGACCACACATCCAGCCCGCCGCTGGAAAGCGGTTGGATGTGGTCGCGGGTTAGCTGCGACTCCGCATACTGGGCTCCGCAATAAAGACATAGGAAGCTGTCGCGGCGAAACAGTTCGTGATTACTCAGCGGTGGCACGGAGCGCTGTATTAAGGTCGAGCGATGAGTACGTTTAATCGCCACGATACTGTGCACGGTAATGTGCGAACGCTGGCCGGTGCCACGTGCGATGCCACCGTGAATGACAAATTGATTCTCGCCGGCGGTCCACGCCACGAGGTTGCGGCTGTACAGGCATACTGCGTCTTCCCAAGAGATCCACCGTACCGGGGCTCCGGAGATATCTAATCTAAGGATTAACGGGGTAGTGAACATTAGGCGGTGCGGGACTGGTTTCCGTTTAAGCCGAAAGAATTCAATCTAATCCCAACAGAATCAACGTCGCTAATCAAGCGCACCGCGGCCGTTTTGTTTTTTGGAGCAAGCACCCTGATGGCAAATGTAATCGAACCGCTGCTGGCGCTGATGGCGATCCTGCGAGACAGCCAACGCGGTTGCGCGTGGGACCGTGCCCAGACTATGGCCTCGTTAACGCCACACACCTTGGAGGAGGTCCACGAAGTCATCGACTGCATCGAGCGCGAGGCCTGGGACGAACTGCCCGATGAGCTAGGTGACCTGCTGTTTCAAGTGGTGTTCTACGCCCAGCTTGCGGCCGAGGCTCAGCGTTTTGATTTTGCCGAGGTCGTGCAGCGGATCGTCGAAAAATTAACACGCCGCCATCCGCATATTTTTGGTGATGAAGCGCCGCCCGAGCCAGCGGCGCTCCGTCAACGCTGGGAGGAACTGAAGGCGGCTGAACGGCGCGCGGGAGGTGCAGCGGGCGAACTGGCCGGTGTGCCCTTGGCCCTGCCGGCGCTGTCACGCGCTGCTAAATTGCAGGGACGGGCGGCACGCGTCGGTTTCGATTGGCAGACCACGGAGCCAGTGCTCGAGAAATTAGACGAAGAACTGGCCGAATTACAGGCCGCCCGTGACTCGGGTGACGCACTAGAAGTGGCCGCCGAAATGGGCGATGTGCTGTTTACGTGCGTGAATCTCGCCCGCCATTTAGGGGTGGATGCAGAAAGCGCACTGCGCTTAGCCAATACACGGTTCGAGCAGCGTTTTATGCAGATGGAGTTGGCGGTTGGGGCCGCCGGCCACACCTTGGAAGGGCTGGACGCTGCCGCCCTAGAAGCGCTGTGGCAGCAAGCGAAAGCGGCGCTGCGTTGAGGGTGGTCAACTCAGCGCCGCACGGGCAGGCAAGCCACCCGCCGCGGCGGTGGTTTAAATCACTTGGCGGCCAAGGTTTTGTCTTTGTGTACCAAGGCGTAAGCGGAATGGTTGTGGATGGATTCGAAATTTTCCGACTCCACCGTATAACTCAATATGCGGTCATCGGCGTTAAGCTTTAAAGCGGTCTCACGGACCATGTCCTCCACAAAACGGGGGTTATCGTAAGCCCGCTCCGTGACATATTTCTCGTCGGGCCGTTTCAGTAAGCCATAGAGCTCGCAGGAAGCGACGCTTTCTACCATGTCGATGAATTCTTCGATCCAGATAAAACCGCTGACTTTCGCTTCTACCGTCACGTGTGAGCGTTGGTTGTGGGCGCCATAGGCCGAGATTTTTTTTGAACAAGGGCAGAGCGTGGTGCACGGCACAACCACTTTGACGGACATGGTTTCGGTGCCGTTGTTACTTTCGCCGATGAAGGTGACGGTGTAGTCCAGCAGACTTTTGACACCGCTCACTGGCGCAGCTTTGAGGACGAAGTAGGGGAAAGTCATCTCGATACGCCCCGTTTGGGCGTCGAGTAGCTGCACCATTTCAGCCACCATGCCGCGAAAGCCGGGCACGGAGATTTCGTAGTCGTGGCTATTGAGCACTTCCACGAAGCGCGACATATGGGTGCCCTTGAAATTCTCCGGGAGCCCCACGTACATATTGAAGTTTGCCACGGTGTGTTGCTCACGCCCGGCGCGGTCGCTGACTACCACGGGGTGGCGAATATCCTTGATGCCCACCCGGTCGATGGCGATTTTGCGGGTGTCTTCGCTACCTTGGACATCCGGGATTTCATTGATGGTCTCTAAGACGCTGGCGATATCGTTCATGAAGGATTTCCTTTCGACGCGGATGGGCGTGGGGCCCGGACGCTATAGGGGGTCACTCTTTGTGAGACAAGGTTCGATAGCTACTACGTTGCGCCTTTAGGCCCGGATCAGCAAAAACCGGCGCTTTCATCGGTCGCGCTTTATGATGAATTCTGCCAAGCGGCGCAAAAAATCCGCACGGGAGTCTAGGCCGGAAATGGCCGCCACTGCGTCATCACAGAGCTGCTGCGCCGTGGCTTTAGCGTTGGCCATGCCCAGCAAGTTCGGGTAGGTGGGTTTGTCACGATCTTGGTCCGACCCCTGGGGTTTACCAATGATCTCCGTGCTACCTTCAACGTCCAGAATGTCGTCGTGGACCTGAAAAGCGAGACCCACACAGCGCGCATAGCGGTCTAGGCTTTGGGCCTGCACGGGGTCCGTGCCGCCGCTGGCTAAAAATCCCAAGCGCACGCTCGCTCTAATCAGAGCGCCTGTTTTATGCAGATGCATGTTTTCTAACTGGGCGAGCGTGAGTTGCTGACCCACGGAAGCCAAGTCGATAGCCTGACCGCCGGCCATGCCAAACGAGCCGCTGGCGGTGGCCAGCGCCACCATCATGAGCAGCCGGCAGTCGGCCGAGAGGTGTGCCGGCGTAGCAGCTGCCAGCACTTCGAAGGCCAGCGCTTGCAGCGAGTCGCCGGCCAGAATAGCGGTGGCTTCGTCGTATGCGCGATGACAGGTGGGTCGTCCACGACGCAGGTCGTCGTCGTCCATCGCCGGTAGGTCATCGTGGATGAGCGAATAAGCGTGGATCAATTCGACCGCTGCGGCGCAGCTATCGAGGGTCTCCAACGGAACCCCCATCGCCGCGCCGGTGGCGTAAACCAGTACTGGCCGCACGCGCTTGCCGCCGCCCAGCGTCGCATAGCGCATCGCCGCGTGCAGCCGAGCAGGTTCTTGGTTGGCCGCGGGCAGGCGGCTTTCCAGCGCGGATTCTGCACGGGCCTGGAAGTCTTTTAGGGTTTCGTCAAACTGCATGCGGGTCGAGTGCCTCGGGATCGTTGGGGCCCGGCGTCATCGGGATTAACTGCTCATTGCCGTTGACTTGGCTCAGTAATTGAACTTTTTGTTCGGCGTCGCGCAACGCTGTTTGACACTCGCGCGCCAACACCGTGCCGCGTTCGAAAGTCTGCAAAGACTCCTCGAGGCTCATCTCGCCACGTTCCATTTGCACGACCAGCGCTTCCAGCTCCGCCAAGGATGACTCAAAGCCGGGTGTGTTACGTTTCTTTGAAGGGGGCAATTCGGCAGTCCGATCAGGCACTGTGGGCAAGGCGTGCACTCTACCCAAGCGATGATTGCGGGGTCAATGCGGGCAGCGTCTTTGCTTGTGCGAGGCGTGGGAGATGATTAAACTCAGCGCTCGT
>CAIPNE010000020.1 GCA_903866355.1 uncultured Gammaproteobacteria bacterium | reverse complement strand
TGGAGTAGGTCTATTCTTTTAGGTCTACTCCTTTAGGCCTATCCAGCCGGCACGCGTTAGCCTTGGGCGTTTGGCCGACTGGCTCAGCTCACACCGAGGTTGACCACGGCGCGGCTGGGGTGAGCGAGTTGCTTGCACGGCAGTCATAGCGTGCAAACGGCTAGGCTGGCCGTGGATAGCTGGGCCGCCGCGAGCTCCACCAAATGTTGATGATGGGTAAAAAACAGCACTTGTGTTTTGGTGCCCAATTCGGCCAGCACCTCAAGCGTAGCCAGCGCGCGGGCGTCATCGAATTGCACCAAGAGGTCGTCGACGATAACCGGGAAAGGGCCACGGCTGGCGATATGTTGCTCAATGGCGGCCAGCCGCAGCGAGAGAAAAAGCTGATCACGGGTGCCTTGGCTCATACCGGCCACTGGCACCCGATCCCCATCGGCACGCACGCCTAGCAAGACCTGACGCTCTTGGGCGTAGTCAACGGTGAGACTGGCAAAGCTACCCAAGGTAATCCGTGCGAACACCTCGGCTGCGCGCTGCAGTAACGGGCCTTGATGCTCTTGCTCGTAGCGTTTAATCACCTTCTGCAACACCGCACCGGCGATCCGCGCGGCGGCATAGGCGCGCGCGTTTTGGTCGATGTTCGCGGCCAACCCCGCCAGCGCCTGCTCGGCGTCGGCCGCCGCCGAACTGCCATCCATGCGATCCAGTTCCGCGCGAGTCTTAAAGATGTCGTCCTGAGATTGCACACGCTGCTGCTCAAGAGTCTCGATCTGCTGCGCCAAGTCAGCCCGGTGGCGTTCTATATCCTCTAACGTGCGCCCGGCAGCAGCGGCGAAGATGGCGGTCAGCGGCTCGGCATTTTGCTGCACGAGTTGGCTTTCGATGAGGGGAATTCGCTGCTGCAGCTGCCTTTTTTCAGCGGCGTGTGCCTCAATCTGCGGCAATGTCGCCAAGCTCTCACACCCAGCATCGCGCAGCAGTTCGGCGAGCTGCGCGCGCGCCTGCGCGGTGCTGATACTCGCTTCTAAAGAAATTTTAGTTTCGTGATCCAAACTAGTTTTAAGCGTGCGACGCAGTGCTTGCGCCTCGCGTGCCTCACCTAACGCCGCATAAAGTGCTTCGGCCAGCAGGTCGGCGGCGGGTGGGTTGTCGCCCGCACCCACGGCGAGCCGCAGCGCTTCCATTTGGGCGATAAACGCGGCACCGCAAGCGCTATGGGCCGCGGCTTCGTGGTCTAACTGGCTCAGTGCGTTGAGATGCTCGGCGAGGCGTGCAAATTGCGCCAGCCGGGTACGCGTTTCTGCGGGCAAAGCGTCGGGCTCTAGCCGCAAACTGGCCGTGACCGCTTGCCATTGCGGCGCCAGCGCCTGCTGCGCCAAGGTCACCGCCTGACGCGCATCCTGCGCTTCGGCGATGTCGCGGGCCTGTTTGCGCAGTTGTTCCCCGTAGCGCTCGCGGCAGAGTTCCGTGTGGCGAACCGCAGCGACTGCGTCACGCGCCCGCTGCAACGCCAGCGTAGGGGTGTTGGTGAGGTCGGGGTTGATCCCGCAGCGCTGAAAAATGCTCGCCAGCACGCGCTGGGCTTGGTCGATTTCTGCCCGCACGCTCAGTTGTTCACGCCCCAGCCGCTCCCAGTCCCCTACCCGCTCAACCAGCCGCTGTTGTTGTGTTAGCCAGTCGCGCAATGCGGCGGGCAATAACTGCGTTTGGCGCACCGGTGCCGCCACCTCGTGCCAGCGGGTTTGCCAGTCACCCCGGCGGG
>CAIPNE010000019.1 GCA_903866355.1 uncultured Gammaproteobacteria bacterium | reverse complement strand
AGCTGATCGCGGGAAATTATGTAAGTTATTGTTTGTATTAATAAATTCAAAACCCGATTGGATGCTCAAGACGAACCCGGTCTTGCCCCTGCTGCGGTTTGCCTTTCCGTATATACGTATATACAATAAATAAATGGACAAGGATCCGGAAAAAGAGCGCCGGAATATTGCCGAGCGCGGACTTTCGCTGGACCTTGCCGAACAACTGGACTGGACCACGGCGCTGATCTGGGAAGACCGGCGCAAGGAATACGGAGAACGCCGTTACTGCGTGCTCGGGTTCATAGAGGACCGCTTGCACAGCGCCGTGTTTAAGCCGCGTGGCGGCAAGCCCCGTGTGATCAGTCTGCGCAAGGCCAACAAGCGAGAGGTCGTTCGATATGAAAAAGCAATCTCAAAAACAATCCAAAATTAAAAAGTCCCGCCGTGACAATCCCGAATGGACGGCTGCCATGATTGCGGAAGCGCGTCCGGCGCGGGAAGTGCTGCCGAAAATCTTCGGCGCGCGGACTGCGGCCGCAATGCTCAAGCCGCGCGGCCGGCCGAAGTCTCCCGATGCGAAAGTGGCCATCAGCCTTCGCTTGCCGCCGGACACGCTGGCGCGCTGGAAAGCGACCGGGCCGGGCTGGCAGACCCGAATGGCTGAGGTGTTGCGGAAGTCTGTTTAGGTGAGGCGGGGTCGATTGCATGGAAGCAAGACTTGACCCCTTTGTTTTTTGGTCCATCATCGAGTGTCGCTTTTCATCCCGATTTTATCAGTGTCGGAAACACCATAAATATTCGCAAGTATTTGTTTTTATTAAATAAAGTGCGGTGAGGTCACGGAATGTTATCCATCGCACTGGAATGTTATCCGGCGTTTTTGTCGTATAAAACTAGAAGTCATTTCATAAATAGGTTCTGTACTTTCTGGAAGGGCCGTGCTACGTTTTTTGCATGGCCAGACGAGAAGAACTCACCGACGAACAATGGGCAATTCTGGAGCCTTTGATCCCGAAAGTGCTACCTCGCGCCGATGGCCGGGGCAGACCTCCGACGCACAGCGATCGGGTCGTATTGAACGGCATCCTCTGGGTGCTGCGCACCGGGGCGTGCTGGGCCGATCTGCCGGAACGATTTCCCTCCGGCTCGACCTGCTTCCGTCGCTTCAGTCGCTGGGTGCGCCAGGGGGTATTGCGCGCGATCGTAGAAGCCTTGGCGCGAGACTTGGAGGATCGGGGCAAGATCAATCTCTCGGAATGCTTTATCGACGGCACCTTCGTAGTGGCGAAAAAGGGGGCTTCGCAGTGGGAAAGACCAAGCGGGGCAAGGGTACAAAACTCATGGTTATTGCGGACGCTGCAGGTCTTCCACTCGCCGTGCACACGACTTCTGCTTCTCCACATGAAGTCACCCTTGTCGAGGCTACCCTCGATGAAACCCTCACCCTGGGACGACCCCGACGACTTGTCGGGGATCGCGCCTACGACAGTGATCCGCTCGATCACAGGCTTGCTGCCAAAGGCATTGAATTGATCGCGCCCCACAAGCGCAATCGCATCAAGCCCGCAACGCAGGATGCCCGAGCACTCCGGCGATATCGCAGGCGGTGGAAAATCGAGCGCTTGTTCGCGTGGCTGAACAAATACAAGCGAGTGCTGACCCGATGGGATCGCTTTATTGATCATTTCAACGCCTTTGTTCATCTCGCCTGTTCCATGATTCTTATGCGCAGGTATTTATGAAATGACCTCTAGTGAAATCGACGAAGAAATCGCCGCGTTCAACGACCGGCACCCACGCAAGGGTAAGGCTGGCTCCACACGGAGGTGCAGACCGCAAACAAAAAAACGAAGAACGCCGGCGCCATCATTTGGCGCGCTAGGCGGTCAGTTGACAAAGATGAGATTGGGGGTGGTGTCATGCAACGTGATTCTATTTTGTTGGATGCGAGAGTGCCTCTTGGAAAACGCGAAGTTCCCACAATGTGGGAACTGTATGCTGGCGATTGTGCGCATCTGCCCCGGTCGCATCGCAACGTTTTGCGCTACCTTGGCGCCGCGCGCCACCGCTCTCGCTTACGGCACTCCTACAGCAACACTTTCGCGTGTCGTGAGGGCCTCGATCAAGTTCTGCAAGTACCGATTCACGTAGCGATCATGCCGCAGCAGTACGGAGGCACGTGAGACAGGGAAAAGGTGGTCTGCGTTCAACTGGCGGATGGTGGTATCAATATTGCGATCGAAAGCCATCGCCTGGATTACTGCGATGCCCAAACCCGCGGAGACGTAGGTCTTAATGATATCCGCGTCAGTGGCGCGCATGGCAATTCGAGGGATGATGCCGGCGGCCTCGAACACCCCCTCGATTCGTCCGGTCCTAAAGCGGCGGCTGTAAGCGACGAGGCGGTACTTGCCCAACTCTGCGAGAGTTGGTCTCTTCGTCCTCAGTATGCGGTGGCCGACCGGCGCAATTATGATCCGGTGGATCGGATATGCATCGAGTTTCATGAGCTCCGGCGGAATCCTGTCGGGGGGCGTTGCAATACCGACATCCACGTCTCCGCTACATGTCCAGTCGACGACTTGGCTCGGCGTACCTTCAAAGAGGCTCAGCTCGACCTCCGGATAATCGCGAACGAGCTTCCGCACGACGTTCACGAGAGCGTAGCGTGCATGCAGGTGCGTGGTGCCGATGCGTAACGCGCCGACCGGGCGCTCGAGCGCATCGCCTGCCGCAAGCCGCAGGTTATCGACGTCTTGGAGGACGCGGCGAGCGAGTCCGATGACTTCGCGCGCCTGATCGGTGACGCCCACGATGCGTGGTCCACTTCGCATCAGCAGCGTAAGCCCGAGCTCGCTCTCGAGCGCCCGCACCATCTTTGTGACCGCCGGCTGCGATGTATGCAGGGCAACCGCTGCCCTCGAGAGATTCAGCCCTTGATCGACAACCTCACAAAGGCATTTAAGCTGTGTTAGCGTCATAATAGCCGCAGGGATATGAACCTATAAGGGAAGATCATTTTACAAATATATAGTACCCGATTACCCTGCCCGGATGAACTCCCAAACAGAAAACCTATCGCGGACCTTCGCACGGTTCGTGTGTGCTTCGCGCTACGAGCAGTTGCCCACGACAGTTGTGCATGCAGCGAGGCGCGCAATATTAGACACGCTCGGGGTGGCAGTCAGCGCGCTGCATGACCAGGCATGCTCGGTGATTCTGGATTACGCGCGCGGTATTTCGGTCGGGGGGCGCTGCACGGTAATAGGACAGCAGGCACGCGCCACGCCCGAGCTCGCGGCACTTGTGAATGGTACGCTCGCTCACCTTCTCGACTACGACGATACGCACAACCCAATGGGCGGACATCCTAGCGCGCCGGTGCTCGCCGCCGCCCTCGCGGTGGCCGACCACGTCGGGGCCTCAGGGCAGGACCTTGTCCTTGCGTTCGTGATCGGCTTCGAGGTCACGACCAAACTCTCCCGTGTTACGAATCCGCTGCTTTATTCAAGAGGCTGGCATCCCACAAGCGTTCTGGCAGTGTTCGGCGCTGCTGCGGCAGCTGCCAAGATCCTGCGCCTTGACGAGGAGCAGACGACCCACGCGCTGGCCACCGCCGCGTCGATGGCGGGCGGTATGAAGGCGAACTTCGCAACGCTTACCAAGCCGCTCCACGTCGGACGAGCTGCCCAAGCGGGCGTGCAATGCGCAATGCTTGCCGCGTGCGGTCACACGGCCAACCCGGCGGTCTTCGAGGCGCCCATGGGTTACCTCGACCTCTATTGCTCACCGCGCGCGGAGGACTGGAAGCTTTCCGTGATTGAAGGCCGAATTGGTGAGCCGTGGGAGATCGTGAGCCCAGGTGTCACCGTTAAGCCGTACCCATGTGGCGGCAGTACGCACTCTACGATCGATGCACACCTGGAGCTGAGGGCTCTGCATGGTTTCGCGCCTGCCGACATCGCGAGAATCCGCAATGGTATCCACGCGCGTCGACTTCCACATACGAGCCGACCCCTGGTGGCCAGCGGCCTCGAGGGGAAGTTCAGCAATCAATATGTTACAGCCTTGTGCTGGCTCAAAGGCTCTGTGCTGCTCGAGCATTTCAACGACGCGACGGCGAATGATCCCGGATTGATCGAGATGATGAGCAGAATCGAGACTTACGCTGAGCCCCAGATATCCGCTTCGATGGAGGAGACGCATGCTCTTGTAGAAGTGACGCTCCGGGATGGCGCGGTGTATCAGAGACGCACGACCAAGCGGCGCGGTTCCCCGGCAAATCCACTGTCGGACTCCGAGTTGGAAGCTAAATTCCAGAGTTGTGCTTCGCTGGCGTTTTCACCAGATAGGGTCGAGCGCTTGCTCCGGTGCATCTGGGGGCTGGACACCTTGGCCTCGGCCGCGGAGTTGACAGCCGAGCTTTCGTGTTAATCACGACAGCCGGCACAGGGGAAATGATGCGGAAGCTCGCGACTGTCCTGCTGATCTTGGCAGCAACTGCGCACGGCCATGCCCAGGCTGCGGCCGCGGAGTATCCGACCAAGCCGATCCGCCTGCTCGTGCCGGTCGCCCCCGGCGGTGGCAACGACCTATTGTCGCGCCACATCGCACAAAAGCTGGGCGAAACGAGCCCGCAGCGAATCGTCGTTGATAATCGCGCGGGGGCCGGCGGAGTCATTGCGACGGAGCTCGCCGCACGGGCACCGGCTGACGGCTACACGCTGCTCATGGGCGGATCAGCGCAGATCGCCATTAACCCACAACTGCATCGCAAGTTACCTTATGACACCCAAAAGGACCTCGCGCCGATCACATTGATCGCCGATTTCCCTTCGTTAGTAATTGTTCACCCTGGTCTGCCCGTGCAGTCGGTCAAGGACCTTATCGCGCATGCGAAAGCAAACCCTGGCCGTGTGGCCTACGGCTCACCGGGGAACGGTAGCGGAACCCATCTGGCCGTCGAATTACTGAAGATTCAGGCTGGAATCGATCTCATCCACGTGCCCTACAAAGGCGCCGGCCCGGCACTTGCCGATCTCGTTTCTGGTCAAATCGCGTTACTGCTGAATAACCCTTTGTCCTCACTCCCGTACGTCCGAACAGGCCGAGTCCGCGCGGTAGCGGTCACCGGGGCGAAAAGGCTGGCCGCGGCCCCCAATATTCCGACCGTCAGCGAATCCGGTCTCCCAGGGTTTACGGCTACGCACTGGTTGGGATTGCTGGCACCCGCGCGCACCCCGCCGAGCATCATTAGCCGGCTGCATCGGGACGTTTCCAATGCGGTCCACCAGCGCGAGACCGTCGAGTGGTTCCAAGGGCAGGGCATGGAGGCGGTCGGCTCGACTCCCTCGGATTTCTCGACGCGTATCCGAGCCGACATCTCGAAGTGGGGGAAAGTTATCGAGAGTGCGGGGGTGCGTTTGGACTGATGTGATGTAGCAGCGGCCGTCGGATAAGGCCCGGCTAGCCGACTATATCGCGATCGTCACGTGAACCGTTATTAGCAGAACCTCATAGAGAGGCTCACGCATGGGGCCATTGATTCACGACCCGAGCCAACGCAGCCACAGCAAGCTCTACACCGGGTGGGGTCCTCGAATCGCTAAAAGGTACCGGAGTCGATTAATTTTTCATCAGTAAAAGAAATCGATTCCGACACCTTTGAATTGCAGGCGTTCGGGGCTTGGTTGGCTGGATTTCGTTTATTCGCATCTGCATTCACCCAATTTGCCTTGGCGGATTTGGCACATTTGCCGCGCCAAACAGCGTTTGCAGAATCTTTT
>CAIPNE010000018.1 GCA_903866355.1 uncultured Gammaproteobacteria bacterium | reverse complement strand
TGTTCCAATTATCGGCTTCATCAACCTGCATCGCCCAGACGCACATCCCGCCCAAGGAGGGACTTTGAAACCCGTTTTGAAATCCGCCAAGCTGGCCAATGTGTGTTACGACATACGCGGTCCGATCATGGACCGTGCCCGTCAGATGGAAGAGGAGGGGCAAAAAATCATCAAGCTCAATATCGGCAATCTGGCGGTATTCGGTTTCGATGCGCCCGAGGAAATCCAGCAGGACATGGTGCGCAATCTGTCCAACGCATCTGGATATTCCGATAGCAAAGGCATTTTCGCGGCCCGCAAAGCGGTCATGCACGAGACCCAAAAGCAGCATATCCAAGGCGTAACCTTGGACGATATTTATCTGGGCAATGGTGCCAGCGAACTGATCGTGATGGCGACCAACGCGCTGCTGGACGATGGCGATGAGCTGCTACTGCCCGCGCCCGATTACCCCCTGTGGACGGCGGCTGCCAGCCTGTCGGGCGGCAAACCCGTGCATTACCTGTGCGATGAGTCGCAAGGCTGGGCACCGAATTTGGACGATATACGCGCCAAGATCACACCGCGCACCAAGGGCATTGTGGTGATTAACCCCAACAACCCCACCGGCGCGCTGTACACCGATGCGACCTTGCGCGCCATTGTGGGCATGGCCCGGCAGCACGGTTTGGTGATCTTTGCCGACGAGGTTTATGACAAGGTGCTGTACGACGGCGTGCGCCATACGGCGATCGCCTCATTGAGCACCGATGTGCTGACGCTGACTTTCAACTCCCTGTCCAAGAGTTACCGCTCATGCGGCTACCGCGCGGGTTGGATGGTGGTCTCGGGCGACAAGCGCCATGCCAGGGACTACATTGAAGGCCTGAACATGCTCTCCAATATGCGGCTGTGCCCTAATGTGCCGGGCCAGTACGCGGTACAGACTGCGCTTGGTGGTTACCAAAGCATTGACGATCTGGTGGGCGAGGGTGGGCGTCTGCGGCGCCAGCGCGATTTGGCGTACGAGTTGATCACGGCGATTCCAGGCGTGAGCTGTGTCAAACCGGTGGCGGCGCTGTACATGTTTGCGCGATTGGACCCGGCGATCTACCCGATTGCAGATGATCGCGAATTTTTCCTCGACTTACTCAATGAGACCCGCGTGATGCTGGTGCAGGGAACCGGTTTCAACTGGGCCGCGCCAGACCATTTCCGCATCGTCTTTTTGCCCCACGAAGACGATTTGCGCGAGGCCATAGCCCGCATTGCCCGCTTTCTCGCGAATTACCGCCAAACCCACGAACAGACTGCCTAAATTCAACCATGTCGAATAAGCTTTCTTTGAAACCCATCCAAGTCGGCCTTTTGGGTATCGGCACCGTCGGTGGCGGTACCTTCCGCGTGTTGCAACGCAACCAGGAAGAAATCAAACGCCGGGCCGGACGGGGCATTGAGATTGGCATCGTTGCCGCACGCGACCTGGTTCGCGCGCGCAGCGTAGTCGGTCCGGACACCCGGCTGACAGCCGATCCTTTTGAGGTGGTCAACCACCCCGACGTGGAAATTGTGGTCGAGGTCATAGGCGGCACACCGCTGGCCAAAGAGCTGGACATGCGCGCGATCGCCAACGGCAAGCACGGGGTGACGGCCAACAAAGCCTTGCTCGCCGAACACGGCAACGAGGTG
>CAIPNE010000017.1 GCA_903866355.1 uncultured Gammaproteobacteria bacterium | reverse complement strand
TTATTTGTAGCGAACATCCCGCCACCATCAGCCATGCCTCATCTGCAGCGGCGGCCGTGCGCTGCGCCAAAATACCGGCAATATCCCGAAAGCGCCGCGAGGGTGCATCCGGCGGCACCAAAGACCAGCCCAGCTCATTGCTAACGATGACGGTGGGCCAGGGTGCTGCCCGAAATGCCGCGAGCTGACCGTCCCAGAGGCTGATCAAATCCGCGTCTGATGCCTCAAAACGCGCGCCGATCCACAGGGTCAGACAATCGACGACAACCCCGGTGGGTGCGCTCGGTAACGCCGCCAAGGCCGCCCCAATATCGAGGGGTGCTTCCAGCGTCCTCCAAGAGGGGCGTTCAGCGCGATGCCGGGCTACTCGTTCGGTCATCTCAACATCGCGTGCGTCCAGGCAATAAGTCGCCACAAAGACCACCTCACTGCCCCACGCCTGCGCCCGCTCGATCGCCAGCCGACTCTTGCCGCTACGCGTCGCACCGGTAATAAAAACTATTGCGCCCATGCCATTCCACACTCCGCTGTTATTGGCCCGTGGCCGACTTGCGCACCACGGCGTGGCCTCATAGGCCCAGATAACGCTTGATCGGTTCTAGATTCACCGACGTCGCCAGGTATTCGCCCATCGCGGCATAGAGATCTCGGCGCTGCTGCGCCCAAGAAACCGCATGCGCCGTGTGCGCTCGCAGCCCCGCCGCCGCCGCGATTTTTTGGCGCAACGCGGCGGATTCAAACCAACCATGCAGATAAGTTCCCCACACATTGCCCAAGCGCATGCCCTCTGGCCGGGAACCCCCATCGTCGATCACCGTTTGCAAATCCTCGACGAGGCCGGTGGCATGCGTTAGGCCCATGTGGATTTCGTAGGCGGTCCAGTCCTCGTAATCACAAACCGCGCTCACCTGACGCACCACCTTAGACGCCGCGAAATGTGTTTCCGCTGGCAACAGGCCCAGTCCGCGCACGCTGCCCACATCGCCCGCCACGCCCAGTTCGTCGTGCAGTGCCGTGCCTAACATCTGGAAGCCACCGCACACGCCGATGACCAGTACGCCACGTTGGGCCGCCGCAATGATGCCGTCAGCGAGGCCGGTTTGCCGGAGCCAAGCCAGATCGGCCAGCGTATTTTTAGTGCCCGGCAAGATAATCACCCGGGCATCGCGCAAATCACGCGGACTCGACACCCAGCGGGTGGCAACGCCGGTGTCCGACCACCAGGGCTGGCAGTCGGTGAGATTAGAGACGTGCGGAAAGCGCACCCACGCCATGACCTCGCCCTCGCCAATGTCCTCGTCGATCGTCGCCAGACCATCTTCTTCCTCGGGCCTGAGCTGCGGGTTGAACGGCAGCGTGCCGAGGATTTGAAAGCCTGGTGCGTGCGGATCAAGCCAGCGCTGCGGCGCCTCGAACAGGGCCAAGTCGCCGCGGAAACGATTGATGATGGCGCCCAGACTGCGCGCTCGATCAGCCGCGGTGAACAAGCTCCAGGCCCCCACGAGCTGCGCAAAAATTCCGCCACGATCGATATCGCCAACGAACACCCAGCGACCATCCAAATAGTGACAGGGCCGCAGATTGACCAAATCCCGCTGCAGTAAATTCAACTCCACCGGAGAGCCCGCACCTTCCAGCAGCAACACGTCGCACCGTTCGCGCCAGCCATCCAAGACCTCCCGGACGACGTGCCATAACTCATCAAAGCGGCGGTAGTAATCGAGCGCGGGGCAGTGGCCAGTGGCTTGGCCCAGAACGATCACCTGCGAGCCCTGCGCACCGCTGGGCTTGAGCAGGATGGGGTTCATTTCCACCACCGGCGTGAGCCCGCAGGCCTCGGCCTGCACCGCTTGCGCACGGCCGATCTCACCACCGTCCAAGGTGACCCAAGCGTTGTTGGACATGTTTTGTGCTTTGAAGGGTGCCACGCGCACACCTTGCGCGTGCAACCACGCGCCCAAAGCGGCGGTGATCCAACTCTTACCGGCACCTGATCCGCAGCCGAGGATAGACAAGGCTTTCATATGGCGCGGCGCAGGCGATCAACAAAATTAACCGCGAGCAATGGGCTTTGACCAAAGTGCACGTGCAGATAACTCCCCAGCAAATTGCCGTGCACATAGCCACCCGAATCACTCGCTGCACTACCCCGTGTACCTTGCACATCCCAGGCCGTGGCGGTCGCTGGGAGGGGTGTTGCGCACTCCCAACGGCTATAGCGAAACTCGTGCCCCCGCACGCTTTCCCCAGCGCCGCCGAGGAGGTTTTCGCAGCGTGCCGTCGCATGGCGATAGCCGAGCGCTGCCAACTTGCCGTTCATGCGCGCCACCCCAGGAACTAGGGCCGCCATGTTCCACGCCTCGCCATCGCTGTCGATCAGCGCTTGCAAAAGCACCATAAAGCCGCCGCACTCGGCATAAATCGGGGCGTCGCGTTCATGCAGCTCACGCAGTGCATCCCACAAGCCCACGTTCAACGCCAGTGCGGCCCCGTGGAGTTCCGGGTAGCCGCCGCCTAAATACACGCCGGCCGCGCGGGGGGCAGGACGTTCGCCGTGCACGGGGCGGAAGAATTCGATATCCGCACCCGCCTCGACGAGCAACTCGAGGTTCTCGGGATAATAAAAACAAAATGCGGCGTCTTTGGCGACGGCGATCAACGGTCGTGGTGCCGGGCGGCCACGGGCTACCTGTGGGGCAGCGGCGGCGGGAATTGCTAAGGTGCTGGTGTCGGTGGCGAGCGAGAGGATGGTTGGCAAATCGAAACGCTGCGTGGCGGCACGGGCTATCTCAGCCAGCAAGGCGTCAACGTCGGTCTGTTCGCCGCCGGGCACCAAGCCCAAATGACGTTCCGGGATGGCCAATTGCGGATCGCGTGGCAACCAACCGAGCACCGGCAACTGGGTTGCCCGCGTGATCGCCTTAGCGCAGCCCTCGGCGTGACCGGCGGATCCCGCAAAGTTCAGCACCACCGCGCGCAGCGCCACTTGCGGGTCGAAATGTTGACACCCCAACACGGTCACGGCCGCACTCCGTGCAGCGCCGGCAATATCCACCACCAGCAGCACGGGACTGTCTAAGAGCTTGGCTATCTGCGCCGTAGAACCGTGTTCGTTGTCCCAGCTCCCGCCATCAAACAGTCCCATCACGCCTTCGATGATCGCGATGTCAGCACCTTGGCAGGCGCGCACAAAGCCTTCAAGCATTTGGTCTGCGTCCAGCATCCAGGCATCGAGGTTACGGCAGGCGCGTTGCGCTGCCCGCTCGTGATAACTGGGATCCACATAATCCGGGCCGCATTTAAAGGGTTGGACGACCAAACCTTGCTGCGTCAATGCCGCGATAATGCCGGCGGTAACGGTGGTCTTACCGACACTTGAGGCCGCACCGGCAATGACGATGCGGGGGATTGCAACGCGCCCCGTCACCGCGGGACCTGCAGCGCGCTCGGCGCCGGCACTGGGGACGCGCGGGAGGTTGCCGTGGCACCCATCGCGACGGCCAAAACCAGCGCGAACATCACGGCAACCCGCTGCACATGACGCAAGGCCTGGCGCACAGCAGCGCGGTTCGGCTCTCGGCCAGACGGGTTGAGCACATACTCGTTAGGCTTGCCTAGGCGCACATTCAACGACAACGCCAACGCCGCCATCGGCCACCCGGCATTGGGCGAGGGGGTCTGGGTTGCTTCGCCGCGCAGTTGCGCGAAGGCGTTCCAGCGCCATCGTCCTGCGAGCAACAGCGCGATGGCGGTGAGGCGCGCCGGCACGAGATTAAAGACGTCGTCGACCCGTGCGGCAAACTTACCGCCCCACTCCCAACGTCCACGATAACCCCACAGCGCATCAGCGGTATTCGCGTAGCGATAAACCGCCGCACCCGGCAAGCCCAGCAAGGCAAACCACAACAAGGGCGCGATCACGGAGTCCGATAAATTTTCGGCCAACGATTCCAACGCCGATTCGCGGATCTCGCCTGCGCTCAGATCGCTGGTGTCGCGGCTGACAATCATGCGCAGCCTAGAACGGCCGCTCTCCAGGTCCTGGTCGAGTGCCGTGTCGACCGCTGCCACTTCGCGCACAACATGCGCAAAGCGAACAAAGGCTTGAGCAGCAACGCGGTGACGACCACCCCCAGCCAGGGCGACAATTTGGCCACCAGCGCCGCCGCCATCGCATAGACTCACGCCACGACCAGCGCACCGAGCAACCAATACGCAGCCCCCAGCAGCAGCGCTTTGCGCGGGGCGAAATCTGGCAGTGAACGGCCAACCCGCTGCAGATAGGTGCCCATCCAGACGACGGGATGCCAACGGACCGGTGGTTCGCCCCAAATGGCATCCACCACCAAGGCGAGCAGCACGCTCACAAGGTCTCCAGCCGTTGTTCAATTCGCAAGGTGAGACTTGCTGTATCGAGCTCATCTAAGCCCACCAAGTCCGCTTTTAAGGCCTGTGCTAACAGGCGCGCCCGACCCAACGTGACCGGTCCACGCTCGCAATCGATAACCAACCCGCCTTCGCTGATCTGGCGCAACTCGCCGCAGGCAGCCAGCGCTTCGTCCCAAGGATCACCACCGCGCGCGCTCACATTGGCCCGGCCATCGGTAAACAAGACATACAGCGAGGGCGAGCGGGTTTCTAAGAGCATCGCAGCCTCCCGTAACGCCGCCGCCAGTGGCGTGCGACCGCCGGTCGGCACGGCCGCCAAAGCGGTTTCCAAGGCGGCCGTATCGCGCGAGAACGGCACCACCAGTTCCACGCTTTCACCCCGAAAAACCAGCATGGCAATTTCATCCCGCCGCGCGCGTCGGTCGGCCAAAAGTCCTAGCGCCACGCCTTTTGCCAGTGAGAGACGCTGGGCTACCGCCATCGACCCGCTGCCATCGATGATGAACAACACATGCCGGGTACTGTCGCCACGCAGCGTCTGTTGGAGCAAGTCGGCGGTGGCGAGCGCCACCCCGCCGACACCCAGCCGCACGCCTCGGCCGGCTGCGCGCAGTACGCTGCGGTTGAACGCCAAAGTGCCGGTGGGCTGCAACGGCGCAACACCGACCACCCGTTGCCCAGCCCGTGCGTCGGCCCCGCCCCGTCCACCCTGGGTCACTTCAATAGCTTCTGTGACGAGGGTGATTCGTTCCGGTCCAAGTGCCGGTGCGGCCGTTTGCAAAGGCGGCGTTGGCGCGGAGGTGGCCGCGGTGGCCACGCCGTCGGACGCTGTTTCGCCCGCCCCTTGCGATGTCGATGGGCGAGGCGCGGGCGGTGCCGCCCGGCCTTTAGGGGTACGAGCACGGTGTGCCAACGCCATGACCGCCGCCCGTTGCACCTGCTCGGGATGAATCTCGCTAGCACCTTCCCAAGCCGCCAGCGCGCGCGCCGTTTTGGCCACAGCGAGGTCGCCTCGAATACCCTCCAGCCCTTGTTCGATGGACAAGGTTGCGATTAAAGCCAGATTTTCCTCGCTCACCGACAACGCAGGCAGTCGTTGCCGCGCGGCCACGATGCGCTCACGCAGGAGATTTTCGGCCGCCTGCGTGGCCTCGATCACGGCCACCGGCCCGTCATCGAACCGCATGCGTTGGCGCACCGCCGCCACCCGTTGCGCGTGGTCGTGCAGACCGCGCACTCGCACGCACAGACCAAAACGATCGAGAAATTGTGGCCTCAGAGCGCCTTCTTCGGGGTTCATCGTGCCCACCAACATGAACTGCGCCGCCTCGCCAGCTGACACGCCGTCGCGCTCAACGTTCACCCAACCGCTAGCCGCCGCATCCAACAGCAGGTCCACGAGGTGGTCCGGCAGCAGGTTGACTTCATCGACGTACAACACGCCGTGGTTAGCCCGAGCCAGCAAACCCGAGCGCAATTGGCTGCGACCTTCTTGCAGCATCGTCGAAATATCCAGCGATCCCACCACCCGATCTTCGGTGGCGCCTAACGGCAGTTCCACAAACGGCGCGGCACCACCCGTGACCAGTGGTGGCAGCAACGCGGCAATACCCCGCGCCGCCGTACTCTTGGCGGTACCCCGTTCACCGGTAATCAACACGCCGCCGATCAGCGGATCGATAGCCACCAGCAGCAAGGCCAGTTTTAAATCATCGTGGCCCACCAGCGCCGAGAAGGGGAATGCTGGCTTCATGCTGGGTTTTCCGCGACAGCTTCGAGCAGGGTTTCGCTATCGAGGAAACTGGCGCGCAACGCCTCCAAGGTGGCGGCACGTGGCTGCCACAAACCACGTTGTTCGGCTTCGAGCAGTCGCTCCACAATGGCGTTGAGCGCCCAGGGGTTTTCGCGTTCCAAAAAGCGTCGCGTCGCGCCGCCAGCATATTGTTCAGCCACGTCTTCAAACATCCAATCGCTCACCACCCCGGAGGTCGCGGAAAAACCCAATAAAGCGTCCACCGTCGCGGCCAGTTCTAGGCCACCGCGATAGCCGTGGGCTTGCATCGCGCCTAGCCATTTGGGATTGACCACCCGCGCCCGAAAGACCCGCAACGCTTCGCTCTGCAGCGTGCGCACCTGTGGTCGGTCTGGATCGGAGCTGTCGCCCACATAGGCGCTGGGCGCGGCAGCAGAAATGACGGTCACGGCGTTGACCAAACCACCTTGGAATTCAAAATAATCGCTAGCATCGAACAGGTCTTGCTCGCGGTTGTCTTGGTTTTGCAAAACCAAATCCGTGTCCTGCAGCCGGCGTCGAAAAGCGTCGGGTGCCGCACAGCCTTCGGGCGACACCGTTGAATAAGCCCAGCCACCGGCGAGCAACACGGCGTCTGAGAGTTCCTCGCGGGTCTGCCAAGCACCTCGCTCCATCAAGGGC
>CAIPNE010000016.1 GCA_903866355.1 uncultured Gammaproteobacteria bacterium | reverse complement strand
TGGAAATCGTGAAAGCGCTGGGTATCGGCGGCCTGCCGAATGTCGCCGCCAACCCCTCGGTGCCTGTCCCGAGGGCAGTCCTTGCCGCGCTGCATGCAGGGTCAGACACCGACCTTTGCACGTTGGACGAGGCGATGCGCCAACACATCAAACGCGCGCTGGCGTTGACCGAGGGCCGGATCGACGGACGTCACGGGGTCGCCCGCCTTCTCGACATCAACCCCCATACCCTGCGTGCGAGGATGAAGAAGCTCAACATTGATTGGAATCAGTTTAAGCGGGGCGTGATGGCAGAGGATTTGGCCTAGGGGATCCTACTCATCATTCACCCCGGGCGTCAGCATAGGGCTGGGATCATGGTCTTGCCTGCCAACGCGCCGGCGCAGATAGTTCGCTGCGAACAGACGTCGGCGGCCGTCGTGCGCGCTTGGGCCGCCGCACATCGGGATCCCGTCGCCGGTCGCTCAGAGCGACTTGTCGTTAAAGCTAGCCTTGGAAACCTAGGGGACGTAAAGCCGGTCGGCTAAGGCGTCCTCGAGCTGAGAGAGTTCTTTGGGCCGGGATGGCGGATGTACTTCGTGCGACGTGGCGACATCCTGATCCTGATGCTGGGCGGCAGCACAAAGGCAACGCAGGACGCAGGAACGCGACATCATCAAGGCCATCGCCTTGGCTCAAACGATCGAGGAGCCCTGAAATGATCAAGAAGCTCAAGCTATCCAAACTGACCGAGTTCGACCCCTCGAAGTACCTAGGCGATGACGAGGCGGTGGCCGATTACATCCGACTGGCTATAGAAGAAGGGGACCCGGGGCTGCTTGCAGCCGCGCTGGGGGATGTGGCTCGTGCGCGAGGAATGACGCAAGTGGCGCAGGCGGCCGGGCTGACCCGAGAAGCGCTTTACAAGGCGCTTCGGCCGGAGGCACATCCCCGTTTCGACACCATTCAGAAAGTCTGCAAGGCGCTGGGGGTCAAGTTGACTGCAGCGCCAGCCTGAGACCAGCACTTGCCCTGACGATTCGCTACCCATCACTGGTCAGCAACTCGGGCCGTTTCATGACGCGGCTGTTGGTCGACGGGCTTCGGCTCGACTATCAGGCGACGCCGTGTCTGGCGTCCATCCCTGTCAGCCAGATCGACCGGCCGTTTGTGAGGGGACGTCAGAGGCGGCGAGGAAAAAAAACCGCCGAATCCCGGCACCTATCAGCGAAAAAAACCAAGGCGGACGAATATTTTTCACGCCACTGTGCTTGCTAACTTACCGGCGGTTAACGCGGCAATGTAGGCGCGAGGTTTCAATAACCTTGCGCGCGACCCTGCCAGCGAACCCCGCTGCGCCACGCAGTGAGGTTGTGCTGTACGTCTGGTGTGGCGCGCTGACTAGCTCAGGCTGCCGAGTGCTTCCGCCTCTTTGCGGAGTTTGAATTTTTGAATTTTCCCGGTCGCGGTTTTGGGCAATTCGAGAAAAATAACGGTTTTAGGGGATTTGAAATGCGCCAGGTGTTCGCGACAGTACGCGATGAGTTCGGCGGCGCCCACGGCCGGCGCGTCTTGCTTTAACCACACGAAAGCACACGGGGTCTCGCCCCATTTCTCATCGGGGCGCGCCACCACGGCGGCCTCGAGCACCGCGGGATGGCGGTAGAGAATTTCTTCTACTTCAATGGAAGAAATATTCTCGCCGCCCGAAATAATGATGTCCTTGGAGCGGTCTTTGATTTGAATATAGTTATCAGGGTGCATCACACCTAAATCGCCAGAGTGAAACCAGCCCCCGCTGAGCGCTTCGGCGGTGGCTTTGGGGTTTTTGAGGTAGCCCCGCATCACCACGTTCCCTTTGAACATGATTTCGCCGATAGTTTTGCCATCGCGTGGGACCGGCTCTAGGGTATCGGGATCCAGCACGTCGAGATTTTCTAGCACCGGATAGCGCACCCCTTGCCGGATT
>CAIPNE010000015.1 GCA_903866355.1 uncultured Gammaproteobacteria bacterium | reverse complement strand
TGGAGAGGTCAAAGCGGGAGAATTCCGGATGGTCGAGCTCGGCGATGAACATGGTCGGCACGCCGTGCAAGGCGGTGCATTTCTCTGCGGCAACAGTCTCTAAAACTGCCTTAGCTTCAAAGGCCTCGCTTGAAAACACCATCGTCGCGCCGTGTGCGACACAGGTCAGCACACCCATCACCATGCCGAAGCAGTGATAGAGAGGGACGGGGATGCACAAGCGATCTTGGGCGGTGAAGCCCATGGCCTGGCCGACAAAAAACCCGTTATTAACGATATTGAAATGCGTGAGCGTGGCGCCTTTGGGCATGCCGGTGGTGCCGCTGGTGAACTGAATATTGGCGGCGTCGTCGGGTTGCAACAGCGGCGCTATAGCGACGAGCGCGGCGCGATCGGCATCTTGGGCTAACGTCGGCACGTCTGAATAACGAAAAAACCCGGTGTGTTGGGCGGTGTCGATGGCGATGACGACCCGCAGATGCGGTAATTTAGCGGCGGCTAAGGCGCCGGGCACGGCAGTCAATAGCTCTGGCGCCAAGGTGCGCAACATCGCTAAATAATCGCTACCTTTAAAAGCACTGGCGGTGACGAGGGCGGCGCATTCTACTTTGTTGAGCGCGTACTCAAGTTCCGACAAACGATAAGCAGGGTTGATATTCACCAGCACCAAACCCGCCCGGGCCGCTGCAAACTGCGTCACCACCCACTCCGCGTTATTGGGCGACCAAATCCCAATGCGTTCACCCCGCACCAATCCCAAGGCCAGCAGCCCGGCTGCTAGGGCGTCTACTTGTTGGTTAAGGGCTTGATAGCTCCAGCGGATATGCTGGTGGCGTACCACCAAGGCTTCACGCTCGCCATGCGCGCTCACGGCGTTGGCGAGTAGCTCCCCCATGGTCAGGTAGAGCAGGGGGGTGGCGCTCGTGCCGTGGACAAAACTGGGTGATGCGCTCATACACAAGCTTCCTGCTGCGGTCGTTTGAGGTTAAGGGGCGTCTTGCAACAGCGCGTGAACGCTGGCTACTTTGTCTGCCATGTGCTGAATTTTATCGGTGCGGGTGCCGAGTTTTAGGGTGGTAAAAACTCTGGGCACGCCCGCCGCATGCAGCGTCTCGTGACAGGCTTTGACACAGGCCATGACGGCGTCCCACTCGCCCTCGATTACCGTACCGTATGGATGCAACTGGGAGGCCAGCCCCGCTGCCGCGATGACCTGCTGGCATATGGCAATTTCTTTGGACAGCGACAAGCCAACGCCGATGGGCACCACGCACAAGTCCACCATTACCTGCATGCTTAGAATTCCAAATGCCGCGGAGTGCGCGGGAAAGCAATGACGTCGCGAATATTGGTGATCCCAGTGGCGAGCATCAGCAGGCGCTCGAAGCCTAAACCAAAGCCTGCGTGCGGCGCCGAGCCAAATTTCCGCGTCTCTAAGTACCACCAGTAGTCGGCACGCTGCAGACCGAGTTCGTCGAGGCGGGCGCACAGTGGCTCAAAGCGCTCTTCGCGCTGACTGCCGCCAATGAGTTCACCGATGCGGGGCACCAGTAAGTCCATCGCGGCGACGGTTTTTCCATCGCCGTTTTGACGCATATAGAAAGCTTTGATATCGCGCGGCCAGTCGTGCACAAAAACCGGCCGTTTAAAATGTTCTTCGGTGAGGTAGCGTTCGTGTTCGGACTGCAAATCACTGCCCCACACCGGAGGGAATTCGAAAGCACGACCCGCGTGTTGCAGAATGTGGATCGCTTCGCCGTACTCGACGCGGGCGAATTCGGCGTGCCGCACGGCGTCTAAACGTGCTTGTAATTCGGGGTCGACGAAACGGGTAAAGAGTTCGAGGTCTTCGGCGCAGTCGCGACATAGAAAATCGAGCAAGCTGCGCACCATTTCCTCGGCAAGCTGCATGTCGTCGGCGAGATCGGCAAAGGCAAATTCTGGCTCAATCATCCAAAACTCCGCCATATGCCGGCTGGTATTGGAATTCTCCGAACGGAAGGTCGGGCCAAAGGTGTAGACCTTGCCGAGGGCCAGACAGTAGGTTTCTACCGCCAACTGCCCAGACACCGTGAGGTGCGCCGCTTGGCCAAAAAAATCTTGGCCGAAGTCCACGCCGCCCTCGTGCAGCGGCACGCGGGCTAAGTCGAGGGTGGTGACCTTAAAGAGATCGCCCGCGCCTTCGCAGTCCGCACCGGTGATGATGGGGGTGTGGATATAGTGAAAGCCGCGTTGCTGAAAAAAATCGTGAATGGCCCACGCCAGCCGTGAGCGGATGCGCGCCACCGCGCCAAATTTGTTGGTGCGTGCCCGCAAATGCGCGATGGTGCGCAGGAATTCATCGGAGTGCCGTTTTTTTTGCAGAGGATAATCGTCAGGACATTCCCCCACTATTCGCAACGCGCTCGCGCGCAGTTCCCAGCGCTGCTCTTTCCCCAGCGATGGCACCAGTGCGCCTTGTACCACCACGGCCGCACCGGTTAGCGCGTGGCGAATATCTGCGTACCCCGCACACTGGGCATCCACCACGCATTGCAGCCCCTTGAGGCAGGAGCCATCGTTAACTTCTAAAAAGGAAAATTCTTTGGCATCGCGCCGCGTGCGCACCCAACCCCGCACTTCGACTTGCGCCACCGGCTCGCTGCTATTGAGCAGTTCTCGCACTGCCCGGCTGTTGAGCGTTTTCAATCGGGCTCGTAGCCAAGATTAGGTGCCAGCCAGCGCTCCGTTTCACGCACCTCCATGCCTTTACGCCGCGCGTAGTCTTGGACTTGGTCGCGGTTGACTTGCCCCACCCCAAAGTAACGCGCGTTTGGATTGCCAACATACCAACCACAAACAGACGCGGCGGGGTCCATGGCGAAATTGCTGCTCAGGGTCATGCCGGTATGACGCTCTACGTCGAGCAACTGCCACAACAGGGGTTTTTCTGAGTGGTCGGGGCAGGCGGGATAGCCGGGCGCTGGGCGAATGCCGTGATAGCGTTCGGCGATTAAGGCGTCGGGGTCGAGCGCCTCAT
>CAIPNE010000014.1 GCA_903866355.1 uncultured Gammaproteobacteria bacterium | reverse complement strand
TGTAGCCGCCCTGCAGGCGATCGTGAATTGTGATGGTCACGGGGCGCACCCGCAGGCGCTGCGTACACCCCGCAAGGGGCGCCTCATCGCGCTCGCGACAAGTGCCCGGATAGGCGCCATGGCCCGCCTCGCGGCGCGAACAAACACAGGCATACACTTGGTGCGTCGCGCTCAATTGGGCCAGGGCGGCCCGATACGCAGGCACTCGCTGTGCTTGAAAACACACCTCGCCGTCCCACTGCAGACCTAGCCGCGCCAGCTCTCGCAGGATGGCGTCGGCAGCACCCGGCACTTCGCGTGGCGGGTCGATGTTGTCGATGCGCAATAACCATTCGCCGCCGTTGGCGCGTGCCTGAAGATAGCTCCCCAGTGCTGCCACGATGGAACCAAAATGCAGCGGGCCGCTGGGCGAGGGCGCAAATCGGCCCCGATAGCGCGGGGCGGTGGTTTGCCGGAGCATGCGTTTAGTGGTCCGTGTCGGCGAACTGTTCGAGGTACATCAGCGTGGCGCCAATGACGCCCGCCGGCATCGCGACAAAATTGAGTAACGGCACCAAGGTGACCAAAGTGCACGCCGCACCAAAGCCCAGCGCCATGCGACCGTGTTGGCTTAGCAGCTTTCGGGCTGCTGGGTACCCACGTCCGTGATTGCTCAGCGGGCCGTCAAGATATTCGATGGCGAGCATCCAAGCGCTGCCCATCAGGCACAACAAAGGGGCAAAAACCAACAGGCCGGGGATTAGCATGAGCAGCAATCCGGCGACTCCGAGGAGCGCAAAGTAACGAAATTTACGCAGTTCGCTACCGACACTCGCCCGCACTTCTGCCAGCCATGGCCGCGTTGCCGAGGGTGCCAAGCGGCCAGTTTGTTGACGCTCGACAGCCGCCGAGAGCAGTCCATTGAAGGGTGAGGCGATGAGGTTAGCGAGCAGCGCGAGCCCAAAGAAAATGAGTGCAGCCCCCACCAACGCCAGCAGGGGCCACACCAAGTAGCCCAGCCACTGCAGGGCTGGGGGCAAGTAGTCGGCAATCCAGGTATCAATCCACTGCGTTGCCCAATAGAAGCCCACGGCACAGAGCACCGCGCCGACCAGCGTCGGCACTAGCGCATAGGCGCGAATTCCAGGCGCCCCTAACAGACACAGCCCACGCCAGTAATAATCCATCCCCAGTTTGAAGCCCACGCGGCGCGGCGCCGGAGCGCTCACGCGCCACCGACCCAAGCCAACGGGGAGCGACTGGCAGTCAGTAGAGAAAGCATACTGGGATCCGCCTAGAACGGCCTGAGTTTAAGGGGCAATGCGCGCCATAGTACACCGCGCGATTGTGCCTAAAAAGCGCCTGCGGGAGGTTGCGACAAATCGATAAAAATTAAAAATTGTACTGTTAAAACAAAAAGATGTCGGCCAGCTACGGCCGCCATCCTCGATTGTGCAGGCGCACACCCTCGGGTATCCTTCGGGGCATGCGCATCGCCCGAATCAAGCTCTCCGGCTTCAAGTCTTTTGTCGATCCCACGACCTTGCACTTGCCTGGCAATCTCACCGGCGTGGTCGGCCCCAACGGTTGCGGTAAGTCCAATATTATCGATGCCCTGTTGTGGGTAATGGGCGAATCCTCCGCCAAGCAACTCCGCGGTGAGTCGATGGCCGACGTCATCTTCAGCGGGTCCACCACCCGTAAACCGGTGGGACAGGCGGCCGTTGAACTTATTTTTGATAATAGCGATGGCACGGTTGGCGGGCCTTACGCCAGCTTTGCCGAAATCGCGATTCGCCGCACGGTAGGACGCGACGGCGTCTCCAGTTATTTTCTGAACGGCACCCGCTGCCGCCGCAAGGACATCACCGATGTCTTTCTCGGTACTGGGCTTGGTGTCCGAGGCGGCTATTCGGTTATCGAGCAAGGCATGATCTCCCGGGTGATCGAAGCCAAGCCAGAGGAGCTGCGAAACTTCCTCGAAGAGGCCGCGGGGATCTCCCGCTACAAAGAACGTCGCCGGGAAACGGAAACCCGGATCCGACACACGCACGAAAATCTGGACCGCGTTAACGATATCCGGCAGGAACTCGATAAACAGTTGACGCACCTGCAACGCCAAGCGCGGGCCGCCGAGAAATATCAGGAACTGAAAATCGTAGAGCGCCGGCTGGAAGCGGAGAGCTTGGTGATTCGTTGGCGTGAAATCGATGCGTTGCGGCAGATCCACCGCACGGTACTGCAGGCACGCGAAACCGAGGTGGAAGC
>CAIPNE010000013.1 GCA_903866355.1 uncultured Gammaproteobacteria bacterium | reverse complement strand
TTCAACACCATCTCTGACTTCCGTTTTCAAAACCTCACCGTGTCCACTTGGTTCCGCGATAACAAACAAGAGACTGTTGATGCCGCACTGGCCAGTGCGCGGCGGGCGGTGGACGCAGTGGGTGTGGACCATCCGGAATTTCGCATTCGTCTGGGCAGCGGCGTGATTGCCCTACAGCAGGCCATGAATAACGTGGTGAGCCAGTACCACTACCTCATTCTCGGCTTGGTTAATGTGGCGGTACTGGTGATTGCGGCCTACGCGTACCGCTCTTTTGTCGCGGCCATTTTGCTGTTGGTGCCGGTCAATCTGTCTAACTTCATGCTGGGTGCCTCCATGCATTTGCTGGGCATCGGCATGGACATCAACGCCACCATCGTGGCGGTGATGGGGGTTGGCGTGGGTATCGACTACGGCATTTACCTGCTGTCGCGAATCTGCGAGGAATACACCGCTCACGACCACAATTTACCCAAGGCCATCAACGCCGCGCTGACCACCACCGGCAAGGCCATCATGTTCACCGCAACGATCATGCTGATGGGTATTTTGCCGTGGTATTTCATGTCTGATCTGAAATTCATGGCGGACATGGGCATCCTGTTGGTCGCCATCATGCTCATCAATATGGTGCTCTCCTTGGTGGTGCTCCCGCTGTTGGTGTGGTTTGTGCACCCGAAGTTTCTGGCTCGCGAAGACCTCATGGTGGGTGAGAGCATCGACCTCCACGCGCTGGCCGCTGAGTCTCGCGTTTAAGCGGCCCAGCCATGCCGGGTGCCCACCGTGGCGCACGGCATGGCTGGGTGTCGATCTGTTGTGTGAGTGGGGCGATGAGCGCCCTGTGAGCAAACTGCTGGGCAGTGCTTACGCCACGCCTTAGACGCTCACCGACGGCGCTAGGGCGTGGGATCGTAGCGGCGACCCACGCGGTCGGCGGCGGCTAATACTTTCGTGGCTAAACCCTGTTTATAGTTGATCATCGCGGTGCGCAGCGCCGGATCAGCTGTGCCCAGAATCTGTACGGCCAACAAGCCTGCGTTGGTCGCGTTATTCACCGCCACGGTCGCCACCGGTACCCCGGCGGGCATTTGGGCAATGGAGAGCAGGGCGTCTGTCCCATTGAGCAGCGTGGCAGCAATGGGCACGCCGATCACCGGCAAGGGGGTGAGGGCTGCGACCATGCCGGGCAGATGTGCCGCGCCACCGGCGCCCGCCACGATGACCCGCAAACCGCGCGCCACGGCGCTAGTGGCGTACTCCACCATGCGTTGTGGTGTGCGATGCGCGGACACCACCGTGAGCTCGAAAGGCACGCGAAATTCTTCCAGCACGCTGGCGGCGTCCGCCATGATTTTCAGGTCGGATTCGCTGCCCATAATCACGCCTACAAGCGGTGTATTCATGCTGGTTTTCCTTCTACTCGCACTTGTTGTTGCAGAATTTTGGCCTTGGTGATCGCCGCACTGAGCGACTCGGCGGTGACCGTGATGTGGCCCATTTTGCGATAGGGTTTCACGCTGCTTTTGCCATACAGATGGACCGCCGCACCCGCCATGGCGGCCACACTGTGCATCCCGCGGAAATCGGGGACGCCGTGCGCGTTCAATTCACCCAAGAGGTTGAATGAGGTAGCGGGATGGAGCAGTCGGGGCGAACCCAGCGGCATATTGGTCACCGCGCGCAGGTGCTGGGCGAACTGCGAGGTTTCGCAGGCTTCAATGGTGTAGTGGCCAGAATTGTGCGGGCGGGGCGAGATTTCGTTGAGTACGATGTCCCCCGTTCGGGTGAGAAAAAACTCGATGCCAAAAATACCCACGCCCGCTAGCGCGACCACGCTAGCCTGCGCCAACTCGCCACAGCGGGTGGCGATGGCGGGGTCGATTTGGGCGGGTACGTGAATGGTGTTGAGGATGTTGGCGTGGGCGTCGAACTCCGCCTCGACCACCGGATATAACGCGATTTCTCCGCTGTCGTTGCGCGCCAGCATGACCGCGAGTTCGCGCTCAATGTCGACCACTCGTTCACCCAGACAAGGCCCGCTGGCTAAGAGTTCGCGCGCATCGTCGGGATCTGTGATCAGTTTTACCCCGCGTCCGTCGTAGCCGTGGCGACGCGCCTTGAGGATGCAGGGCAGGCCAAAGGCGAGGAGTTCGGCGGTCGTTTCGATGCTGGCAAATTCGCCCACGGGCAGTCCGGCGGCCGCCAGATAGCGTTTTTGCAGCAGTTTGTCTTGAATGATGCCCAGTACCTGGCTGGAAGGCGCGACCCGAATCTGTGCCGCTTCCAGCACGGCCAGGGAGCTGGCGCTGACCGCTTCGATGTCGATGGTCACGACATCACTCAGGCGGGCCAGTTCAAGCAGCGCGGTGATGTCGTCGTATTCCGCCACGATTTGGCGGGCGAACTCACTGGCGGGGGCGCCCGGTGTGGGATCGAGCACGGTCACGCTGATGCCTAACGCGGGCGCCACTTCGGCCATCATACGGGCCAGTTGCCCGCCGCCTACGATGCCCACGCGGTGGAGCAACGGGCCAGTATCAAGGAGGGGTTGGTTCATGCTACCTCGGGGTGCGCGGCTGGGCCCCGGAGGGCGCTATGTCAGGGGCCGATAGGATAAGGCCTCTGCGCCGCCGGCAACACCCTGTTGGTGTTTAGGCGCAACCCTGCAGGCCGGGGGGGCTAGATACCCAGGTAGCCCTGCGCCAGTCGCGGCAGCAAGGCACGGAAGCGCAAGGGTCCTTCAGTCACCGCTAAACAGATGCATTCGCCCTCATTGGTGACTACCGGTTGGTGGTCGGTGGTTTCATCGGCGTCTTCCACGTCGCCGGCGGCATAGATGCGGTCGCAGTTGAAAAACGCCCCTTTGAGCACCAGCGTGAGTTCACTCCCCGAGTGGGTGTGCCGTGGCAGCACGGTGCCGGCGGCGGCCCGCAGTAACCACACGCGTTCATGTTGGGTCGCGCGGAGTTTGGCGATGGAGAGACCGCGGCCGGCGCTGCGCCACGGCAGGGCGGAGATGCCGCATTCGAGGTATTGGGCGACGAGAGTTTGGAGGTCTACGGGGTTGCCATTGGCGCTAGCCAAGCCATTCAGAGGACGCGACTGCGTCCACGCGCTGACGGGCGAGCCCGCCTCGCGCAGTGCTGTCGGCCGAGTGGTCACGGCTACTGGGATGCTGTCCATCATTAATTCTGCACCTAGCCGCTCGGCGCGGCCTAGCTCCCGCGCGCATTGCGGGCAGGCTGCCAAGTGGGCGGCCATAACGAGGTCGAAGCCACGCGATAAAGTGCCGCAGGCATAGTCCACCAGCCAAACGGTATCGGGGTGATGAGTGATATTCAATTCGCTGCCTCAAAAATGCCACGGATGCGCTGAAAAGCGAGCCGTGCCCGGGATTTTACGGTGCCGATGGGTAGGTTTAGTTCGCGCGCAATTTCACGATGGGACTTACCCTCCACATAGGCCATGACCAGCACGCGCGCCTGTGCTTCTGGCAGTTGGGAGAGGAGCGCAACAGATTTTTGGCCGGCTGCGCGCGCGTACAGATCTTCTTCGTAAATGGCGTCCCCTGCGGTTTCTCCCACGTAGCGTTCTAAGGCCACAAACTCGCGCCGCTCGGCTCGTTTTAAATCGATGAGGCGGTTGCGCGCCATGGAAAAAATCCAGGTGCGGGCCGAGGCGCGGGTCGCGTCGAACTGGTGCGCTTTGTTCCAGACGGCGATCATGATGTCTTGCAACACGTTTTCGGCGTCGGCTGGATCAAGGCCGGTACGTTGCAAGTAACCTTGCACTTTCGGCGCGAAGCACGCGAATAACTGGGCAAACGCAGCCTCGTCACGAAAATCGCGCAGCCGGAGCAAGAGTTCGGTTTCACGGGCCGCAGGGTCCACCTCGGGCTCGCGCAGACCATCTGCCGGAAAGGGCAGTACGTTGGCGCGATCGGCGATGGGTTCGGTTGTATCGGTCATGGTGTTCCTCAGCATGGCCTTCATACGCACAGAAAGAAACGATCGGATCACCACCACGTGAGTGGATCGCGCGGGTCCCAGATGGCTGTTTAGTGGCGAGGTCATTGCCCTGCGCACTGATCCGGGCCGGCCCTCTCCTGCGTATCGGGAGGCGAATATTTTTTACGAGGTCAGCATGGCCGATGGCATTGGGCAGTTGGACGGCTTGCGCATTGGGGTCGTGGGTGCGGGCGTGGGTGGTTTAGGGGCCGCGTGGCTGTTGAGCCAACGTCATCACGTCACGCTCTTGGAGCAGGCGGACTACCTAGGCGGGCACAGCCACACGGTGGACGTGCGGTTGGATGGCGCAACGGTGCCCGTCGATACGGGTTTTATCGTTTATAACGAACTCAATTACCCGAACCTCACGCAACTGTTTGCGCACTTGGGGGTGGTGAGCGCACCCAGCGACATGTCTTTCGCCGTGTCGCTGCACGGGGGGGCGTTGGAATATGCCGGCACTAACTTGGCCGGTCTACTGGCCCAGCCGGCCAACCTGTTGCGTCCGCGCTTCTGGCGCATGCTCGCTGACCTGCGGCGTTTTTACGCCAGTGCCGCTGGGTATCGGGCGGAGGCGGCGCGTGATGGCCTAACGCTGGGTGAGTTGCTGGCGCGCCATCGTTACTCGGCGGCCTTTCTGGAAGACCATCTGCTGCCTATGGCCGGGGCTATTTGGTCAGCCAGTACGGCGCAGATGGCCGCCTATCCGGCGCAGTCCTTTCTCAATTTTTTTGCCAACCATGGTTTGGTACAACTCACCAACCGACCCGCCTGGCGCACCGTGCTGGGTGGTAGCCGGGAGTATGTGCAGCGTTTAGTCGCGAGTATCTCGGGGACGGTGCACGTGCGGGCCACGGTAGTGGCCGTGGTGCGCCAGCCCCATGGGGTGGCAGTCCAACTCAGCGACGGGCGCACGCTCCACTTTGATGCCGTGGTGATCGGCGCACACGCCGATCAGGCGCTGGCAATGCTGGACCAGCCGAGCGCCGCCGAGCGCGAGCTATTAGGGGCGTTTCGTTATGCGCACAACCGTGCGGTGTTGCACGAGGACGCGAGCTTAATGCCGCACCGTCGCACGGCCTGGGCGAGCTGGAATTATCTGGGCGAGAGCGGCGCGCAGCCGGCCGTCACCTATTGGATGAACCGCTTGCAGCCGTTGGCGACGCGCCATGAGTTGTTCGTGACACTCAACCCGCCGCGGCCCCCACGGGTGGACCTCACGCACCGTGAATTTTCCTACGCACATCCGCTTTTCGAGCGCGACTCGCTCGCCGCGCAAGGCGAGTTGTGGCGTATCCAGGGCGCTCAGCGCGTCTGGTTCTGCGGCAGTTATTTTGGTTACGGCTTCCACGAAGACGCTTTGGAGTCCGGCCTGTGGGTGGCTGAGGCGTTGGGTGGAACGCGTCGGCCCTGGCAAGTCCCCGTGGGCAGCCAGCGCACGGCGCTGGGTCATCAGACACCGCGCGCAGCCTCTCTCTTGCGCCGATGAGCCTTCGTTCTGCGATCTATGTGGGGCAAGTCACGCACCGACGGGTGCGCACCTGTGGCCATCGATTGCGCTACTCGCTGTTCTATCTGTTAGTCGATTTAGACGAACTACCGCAACTCGCGTGTGGCCGGCTGTTCGGTGTTAACCGCTGGGGTTTGCTCGCATGGCGAGACGCCGACCATGGTCTAGGGGATGGGCGCAGTTTTCGCGATTGGTTGCATGCCACGCTCCGCGAGCAGGGCTTTGCTGCCGCACCCTATCGTTTTGAGGTGCTGTGCCTGCCGCGGGTGTTGGGCTATGTTTTCAACCCTATTACGGTGGTGTAC
>CAIPNE010000012.1 GCA_903866355.1 uncultured Gammaproteobacteria bacterium | reverse complement strand
GGCAATGTCCATCGCGCCCTTGCGCCGGGTTAGTTCGCGGGCCTTGCGCGCGGCTTCGCGGGCGGCGGCGGCGTCGATGATCTTGTGAACCACGGCCTTGGCATTGGCGGGGTTTTCTTCAAGCCATTCGAGCATGCGGTCGGCCATCAGGCTTTCCAGCGGCTGGCGGACTTCGGAGGAGACCAGCTTGTCCTTGGTCTGCGACGAGAACTTGGGATCGGGCAGCTTGACCGAAACGATGGCGGTCAGCCCTTCGCGCATGTCATCGCCGGTCAGGTTGACCTTTTCCTTCTTCAGCAGGCCGGACTTTTCGGCATAGCTGTTCAGCGTGCGGGTCAGCGCGGCGCGGAAGGCGGCAAGGTGCGTGCCGCCATCGCGCTGCGGGATGTTGTTGGTGAAGCACAGGACGTTTTCGTAATATGAATCGTTCCATTCCAGCGCGACATCGATGCCGATGCCGTCGCGTTCAGAGCTGATGGCGATCGGGTTGGGCAGCAGCGGCTGCTTGTTGCGATCAAGGTAGGAAACGAAAGCGCCAATGCCGCCCTCATAAAACAGGTCATGTTCGACCAGCTCTTCATGGCGCTTGTCGCGCAGGAAGATGCGCACGCCCGAATTGAGGAAAGCGAGCTCGCGGTAGCGGTGCTCAAGCTTTTCGAAGTCAAATTCGAGCACGTTCTTGAACGTGTCGGTGGAGGCGACGAAAGTTACGCGGGTGCCCTTCTTGCCCTCAGGCGCCGGGCCCTTGACCACCAGTGGCCCCACGGCATCGCCGTGCTCAAACCGCATCCAGTGTTCCAGCCCGTCACGCCAGATCGTCAGTTCGAGCCATTCGGACAAGGCATTGACCACCGAAACGCCGACGCCGTGGAGGCCGCCAGAAACCTTGTAGGCGTTGTCGTCAGACGTGTTCTCGAACTTACCACCAGCGTGGAGCTGGGTCATGATGACCTCTGCCGCCGAGACGCCTTCTTCGGAGTGAATGCCGGTGGGAATGCCGCGCCCGTTGTCCTCGACCGAGACCGAGCCATCGGGGTTCAGCTCGATCAGGACGAGGTCGCAGTGCCCGGCCAGCGCTTCGTCGATGGCGTTGTCAGACACCTCGAAAACCATGTGGTGCAGGCCCGACCCGTCGTCGGTATCGCCGATGTACATGCCGGGGCGTTTGCGTACGGCGTCGAGGCCCTTGAGAACCTTGATCTGGTCGGCGCCATAGGCGTTGGCGTTGGGCACGTTTTCGGGTGTTTCAGACATGCCCGCGATATAGGTGCGGAAGCGCGGAATCGGAAGGGTTTTGTGCCTTCCATCCACAGGTGGAGACAGCCCGGTGCGGTGCGGGCAGGCCATATCTGCCCCGCACCGCCGCCGCCGTTCTGTTAGCGGAAGATTTCCGAAAAGAGGTCGAACCCGATCGAAAGGAGAAGGTTATTCACGCTCAGGCTGCTCACCATCAGTTTGGTCAGTAGAATTGTCATTTTTCTTCCTCGCTTTACCTTGTTACCTGTTGGGCAATTTCCCCACCCATGGCGCACTTGCTCCATAGTGAAGGCCCGGCAAAGATGTCACGATTCCGTGCGTATACAATGGTTTGTTTGATTGCCATTCTGCCTGCATCAGGCTTCGCGCCATCAGTTTTTGCGGCGCCGTCCCTTTCGGTTGCCCAGCAGGAGGGAATCCCAGCAGGTGTCGCGCGTTTGCAGAAGATGGACGCAGGCGAGAATTCGGCCGCTTACATCGCGCTTGCCCAGGCAAATCTTGCTGAGGCAAAGAGCAAGCGCAGCGCCGATCCTTTGACGATTGCGGAACGTCAGGTGGATCTCGCCGATGGGCTTTTGGCGGGCGAACAGCTTGATGGGGCGGCTGATAATATCGCTGCAGCCTTGCCAGTCCTTGAAGCTTCGGGAGTAAAGAGCCGCAACGCATATCTCCGCGTCTTGTTGGCCAATGGAGGAGTGCTTCACGCCAAGGGTAGCTACGCCGCAGCCGCCACCGATCTGCGCAAGGCGGTCGAGGGGTTGCGGACAAGCAACGCGGCGCAAAGGGACAGGCTTCTGGCAGAAGGCCTCGCCGCGCTCGCGCTGGCCGAGGTTCAGATGGGCAAGGTCGATCTAGCCATGGGCAAGGTCGATGAGGCGCTGGCTCTGCTCAAGGGACTGAGGCCAGTACCGGGCATCCTGCCGCAGGTCTATTCAGTGAAGGTTGAAGTGCTCAACACAGGCGGGAAGACTGCTGAGGCGCTCGAAGTGGCGCGCAAAGGCATTGCCGAGAGCGAGGCTCTGCTGAAGCCGGACGATGCGCGGATCGCCAATCTTTATGCCAACATGGCGACCTTGCTGGTCCAGCAGAACCGCCCGACCGAGGCACTGGCGATGGCGCGGCGCGCCTTCGAAGGGCTGGAGGTGGCACGCGGCGGACCCACCGCGACCAGCGCGATGATCCGAGCAATTGCCTCAACCGCGTTGATCCAAGGCGGCAAGTTCGATGAGGCTGAGCCCTTTCTTGCCCAGGCACTGCCGATCATGGACGCGAAAATGGGCGCGGCGCACCCACAGACGCTGCAAGTGCGGGAGGCGCGTCCGACGGGGCCGAGCTGTGGCGCCGTGTCAGTGCCAGGGGCGGCGACGATGGCATGTCACGGTGACAGTGCCGCTGTGTGACGGCCGTACCACGGCCTATCACCGTGGGTGGCTGTCACGCAGAGCCGTTGTGCTCTGCCAGTGAGGTCACGCCCTACCGTGTCACGATGACCCTGCTGTGTCACGATGACGGTGTCAGGGGCCATGGCCAAGGGCTCTGTTGAGCGATTGTTTTGACACCACTAAGCGGCACTTGTGATGCATGCGCTTGCATGCACCGCGTGCGCTCACTGAGACTCAGCCCACATTGGCGTTCCTCAACTTAAAGCTCCTCGTCACGCCGTCCGAGTCACGTGGCGGCTGCACCGAGTCCCCGAAGCGTCGTCT
>CAIPNE010000011.1 GCA_903866355.1 uncultured Gammaproteobacteria bacterium | reverse complement strand
GGGTGACCGTGTCCATCTGCGACAGGTCGGTGATGTTGCGCTCGGTCAGCACTTCGCCGGTCACGGCCGTGACCGATACGCTGACCTTCTGCTGGTCTTCGGCCCGGCGGTTGGCCGTGACCGTCACGCTCTGGATCTCGCCGCTGTCAGCGGCCTTGGCCGCGGGGGCTGGCTGGGCCAGCGCGGCACCCATGGGGTAGACCGACCAGGCTCCCAGTGCCAGAGCAATCCGAGTGGCCAGTTGAGCGCGCTGAAGGTGTTTCATGGTGAGATCCTCAGGTGGGGCTTGGAAGCAGGGGAACGGGCGGATTGCGAAGCCGCACGCGCCAACGACAATGGATGCGATTCAGTTTGCAGACCGCGAGTCATGAATGCAAGCGTATGCAATCCTTATGCAAGGGAAGTCTCGAAAACCCTGATGTACAGGTGGCACTCCAGAGAGTTTTGTGTAACAAATTCGCGACAGTCCGGCGTCGGGACGAGTCTGGAATGGTGGTGCCTGCGTATGCACAACGGGTTTGATGAGGGGACCGCGCGCAGATCAATAGCTGGCTGGTCCCGCGCCTTCGCCTCGCGCTGCACGCTGAAGCGCCTGAGTGAACAGGGACGTGGTGACATGGGCAAAGTACCTCGCACCCCAGCCGGCGTAACGTGATTCCTCTTCTGGCGTCAGCCCCAGCACCCCCGGGCACTTGCCCGCCGCGTGGGTGGCGCGGATGGTCTGTTCCATGGCCCGTTGCACGGGTTCGTCGGTCCATCGGTTTTCATGGCCCATGGTGTGGGCCAGATCATTGGGACCGACGAACACCACGTCGACGCCTGGCACCGCAGCGATGGCCGCCGCGTTGGCCACGCCCAGAGGTGTCTCGATCATCACCACCAGTACCAGGGCTTCGTTGCTGCGCCGCGTGTGAGCGGGCCCGCCGAAGGCCCCGTATCCGGCCGCCCGGCCGGAAAACGCGCTGCCTCGGGTGCCACCGCCGCCTCCAGGCAGCGGGTAACGCACGCGTCGGGCCAGTCGCTCGGCTTGCTCAGGCGTCTCCACCATGGGCACCTGCACGCCGCTGGCACCCATGTCCAGTACGCGTGCCACGTCGTGCTCAAAGCAGCGCACGATCGGGACAATGCCGCTGGCCCTTGCGGCGCGCAGCATGTGCTCGGTAGTCTGCAGGTCAGCGCTGCCATGTTCGTTGTCGATGACGACGAAATCGAAGCCGGCGTAGCCGCACATTTCCACCACTGCGGGCGATGGGATGCTGTTGAAAATCCCCCGTAGACGCCTTCCGCTACGCAGCATCTCGGCCAGGCGCAGGTCGATGGGGTGGTGGGTTGTTGTCATGGTGGGAAGGTGTGAATGATTTGAAGTAGGCCTCGACTATCGCTGTGCACGATCGACAAAATTTTTCGGCGCCACGAAGCCGCTTGCGTCATGCGTCAGGTCTGCCCGCGCGGCGGCCGCGACGACCGCGTCGGACCAGACGATGCGCTTGCGGTGATCACCTGCGGTCATTACCAGCGCGAGAACCTCGTCTTCGCCGGTATTGCGCAACGTGCGCCAGCAATCCTGTGGTACCGAGAACGTATCCCAACTGGTGGCTGTGCCCACCAGGGTGTGGCTTATCGGGCCTTGCGTCGTGTCGACTGTCAGTTCCAAACTGCCGCGCTTGGCAATCAGCACTTGCTTCTCCTGAAGTCGATGAGATGAAACGCTTCCTCCAACTGGGATGCGCAGCCATTCGACGGACACGCCGTGTGCATTGGAGACCGGCGCCTGAAGGTTGCGGTCTTCGGTGATGCCCAGGCCGACGACGGATGCCATCTGTGACCGCAGCCTGGCAGCGCTGAATCCAGTAGGCCGCTTGTGGACCAACGCAAGTCTGCAAAGCGCACAACACGCTTGAGCATCTCCTGAGCCGGCCAGACACGCAGTTGGGCGATCTCCTGCGGCAACATTGGCTGGAACAGGCGCGTGTTTTCGGGAACTGTTTCGCCCCGTGTGGTGTCGATCATGCGGTAGTCGTCAGTAAGATGCACACCCTGACGAGTCGCAGCAGCCACCGTGGTGGGACCCCATAGCACGCCACCCGTATGGTCGCCGCCTAATGCAGTGAATAAAAAGCCGTCATCAACGCCCACATTTGTGAAGCCACGATAGACCCAGGTGGGCACTGAAACAATGTCGCCCTCACCGATCTCGGTTGAGTCCGGGTCAGGGTTGAACCCCCACTGGATGCGCCAGGTGCCGCGGGTACAGATGAACACTTCGCACGTGAAGTGCATATGTGCCGGGTTGATCTTGCCATGCGGCATCGACACCCCGCCCACTTGAAAGCCGTGCGGCTCGCGAAGATTCACCGGTTGGTTCGGGTTTTGGGCTACGCCGGACCCGATCAAGGCGTAGT
>CAIPNE010000010.1 GCA_903866355.1 uncultured Gammaproteobacteria bacterium | reverse complement strand
GGTGCACTTGTCCGTCGTGACGTACTTGGATCGGACGCCCAATGGGTTCGCCTGCGCCCAGCGCGGCCAGGGTGGCGGTATCGCCGTCCTCAGGCCGTGCCAACAAGCGCTGCCCAGCGGCGCGCGCCGCCACGTAACCCAGTTCTGGCGCGCCCTTGCGCAGCGTCAACACGTAGCTCTCGACGATCGCCGCTGAGGTGGTGGGGGCGGCAATGGCCACGGCCGGTTGCGCGGCAAAGTCGCGCGCCAGCACCGTGTTATCGGTCGGTTGCCACGGGGTGTTTTGCTCACCGGCATAAATCCCGACCGAATGTTTTGACAGGTAGCCGCCGTTGGCTGCTACCAGCGCCAGCGAGTGCCGCGCCCCCCGCACCCGCGCGATGGCTTCGGCGATTGCATGCAGGCTGTAGTTGTTGCCGGGCCCGCCGAAAAACGGCAGCCCACCGGTGAGGGTCAGCGCCGGGCCACCGATTGGTGCCAGACCCAAGGCGGCACAGGCGCTGGTGACGGCAATGGGAAAACAGCTGTAAAGGTCCAGATGCGCAATGTCCCCAATGCCCACCTCGGCGGCCTCAAGCGCGTGCTGTAGGGCACGTTCTTGGGCGTGGGAGCGCGCCAGATCCGGACGTTCGGTGACGTTGCGATCGTCCAAGTCGGCGGAACTGCGTAAAAAAGCATAGCGCGACGGCGGGATCCCCAACGCGCGCGCCACACCTAAGGAGGTCACGATCACCGCCGCCGCCTGATTGACTGCATCCTGCGCCACCATCCATTTGGTGTAGGGCTCGGAAATCAGAAAATTCTCGGTGCTCACGCCGGCAATTTCCGCGGCGCTGCGGGCCACGGGGAATTGCGCAAAAGGATTCGCCGCCGCGACTTGGGTCAGCGGTGCCAGCACTGCTCCCATGTAGGCGCGATGCGCTTCAAGCGTACGACCTGCCTGCGCCCGGGCCGCGTTTTCAAACAGGGGATAAACCCGCAGTGGCAGGTAGAGCCCGTGCGCCCGTTCGTAGGCGTTGGCCAGTTTGTCAGACGCCCATTCGTCGGTGTAGTCGCCGCCCACGTCTTCGCGCCAGTCTGGGCTGAGTGCGTTGCGCCGCGCGTGTTTGATGCTCGCGATGGCTTCCGCCCCGACAATCAGCGCGCAGCGGGTTTCACCGGCCGCCACTTCCGCGCAGTAGCGGTTGATTAAACGCTGCGGCGTCTGGCCACCGACATCCGCATAAACCAACCGTCGCGGCGCCAGCCCCAGCCGTCGCGCGAGCGCCCCCGGGACGTTATCGGCGCAGCCAAAGGGATGCGCGACCATGGCCTCACCACGGGTGGAGTGCTCGAAGTAGCGGATCGCAGCGACCGTATCGATGGCGGCGGCCAATGCGCTGGCCACGCCACTATCCGTTAGCGCAGTCCTGGCTGCTTGCGCCATCAGGTCCATGGGGGAGGGGAGAGTGGTCGTTTGGGCCGCGAGGTGGGCCACACACTGGCCCACCGCAACGATGACGGGCGTCTGGTCGGCGTGCATACGGGGCCTCGCTGGAGAGAATTGGAATGGGTGCTGATTCAATACCGGGTGGGCGGATGTGGGTCAAGTCGCGAGCAGGAACTGGCCCAATTGGGAAGTGGGCGATAGGATGCCGGGGGTGGACGGGCGACTCGCACCCACACAGCGGGGTAAAACCGTCCGCCTGATGCCCCCGCGCGTCGGTAGCCGGCGGGCGGCACGCTTTTCGCGGTACAAATTTCGGCTGCGCACCCGACTTGGGATGCAGCCCAAAACTTGAAGGAATCCAGTCATGTTGATGAAGGGCAAAGTGGTATTGGTCACGGGCGCGGGCCGGGGTGTGGGACGAGCGATCGCGTTGGAAGCGGCGAAGGCCGGCGCCAGCGTCGCGGTCAACGATTTGGGCGTGGGCCTGTCCGGCGATGGTGCCGATGCCGATGCGGGTCCGGCGCACGCGGTGGTACGCGAAATTGAAGACCTCGGTGGGCGTGCCATTGCGCTGACCAAAAGCGTGACCTCGTGGGACGACGCGCAAGAAATGGTGGCTGAGACAGTTGAACGATTGGGTCGGATCGATGCCGTGGTGAACAATGCCGGTAATCTGCGCGACGTTATTTTTCACAAGATGACCCCCGAGGATTTTCATGCGGTCATCAGCGTCCATTTGTATGGCACTTTCAACATGAGCCGGGCTGCCGCGACTTATTTCAAAGCGCAAAACAGCGGTGCTTTTGTCCACATGACCTCCACCTCTGGTCTCATCGGCAATTTTGGCCAAGCGAACTATTCCGCC
>CAIPNE010000009.1 GCA_903866355.1 uncultured Gammaproteobacteria bacterium | reverse complement strand
TTCAGGTCGCCGTCGATGAACGCGGGAAGTCAGCCGTTTTGGATTGATGGCCAAATAGGCGGGTTTTTTGGGATCAGCCCCAAAGGTGACTGCGAGGTGTTCATCACGGGCGCCAACTTCTTCGGCACCTCACAGTGCCCGCAAGGCGCGCGCGTCGGGTGTTCCGTAGATTTTAAGCATACTCATTGGGCCACTCCACCATCATGGCGAGCGTGCGCAAAGCATAGCCATGCTGTGGGTTGAGAGCGAGCGCTTAGGTGATCAAAAAACCAAAGTCGAAACCGCGGCTGCTGCCCGAGGTAACGCGGGTGATGGTCGCCTGAAGCCGGCGGGCAACACGGTCTCGCCGCGCAGTAGTCAGGGGCCGTTTCATTTTTTCTGGGCCACCGGCTACCTAAGCAATCTGCGCGCGATACAGAGGCTGGGGCTGGCGCCAGTGGGATCCCTGTCAAGGCCGCGCGGGCCATGCCTAGCCGCGCCGATGGCTCACGGTGAGGAGTGGCCCAACCATCGACAGGGGATCCGAGTTCCCTCCCGGACGGGCAGGCTAAAATTCGGGCATCATCGCGCTGTGTATTGTCAAAAAAAAGAGGAATAACCATGACTGATTCGCACGCCGTGCAGGTGCTGCTGGCACGCCAAGAAATAGCCGACGTGATCTATCGCTATGCGCGTGGCATTGACCGTTTAGACTTTGATCAAGTGCGCGCCTGCTATCACCCCGATGCCTATGATGACCATGGATCGATGAAGGGTAATGTCGATGAGTTTATTGCCGCTGCCTCGAGCTTCCTCACCCGCTGGACGGCGACGCAGCATTTCATGGGCAATATGCTCATTGAAATAGAGGGTGACCGGGCCCGCGCTGAGACCTATGCCGTGGCTTACCACCGTCGCGAAGATGCAGCCGGTAACGGCAAGGATGACGTCTTAGGCATCCGTTATGTCGATCGCTTCGAACGCCGTGAGGGCGTCTGGAAAATTGCTCATCGAGTGGTCGCGACCGAGTGGCGGCGAGTGGACCCCGTGGTGGGCGCACGTGGGCGTGGCGAGGTTGGGGTGTGGGGTCGTCGCGATGGCGATGACGTCATTAATTGGATTATGACCGCGCGGCCACCAGCTTGATTCAGCCCGGCGACCCTTGGCGCGGGGGTAGGCAGTAGGTGACATTTCGATGCTGGCAATGTCTCACGCGCCAGCCTCGGCGAAAGTGGTCACCCAACGCTCGTCATTTGTGTGCTGATTAGAGCGGCCAGCCCTGCCGCGCTCACGCTCGTGGCGCCTAGTGATGAACCCGCTGTACAGCGCAGCCACGTGGCGTTTGACCACAACTGCGTGGCCTGCCATGACGCCTATGGCGAAGGTACGGCGGGTCCAAGGCGGGTTGGCATCCGTCAGAAATTCGCTTGTTCCGCCACCCTTAACGGATTTAATAACCCCTCAGCCAAAATGCCGGGACCCTTTCCACCAACCCTCAACGAACAGAACGTGCGCGACGACGCGGCCCACGTGCGCCAGTTCTGAGCAGGAGCTCATCGCCATGCCAAGGAACGAACATTATCTGCAGATAGCTGCGGATCGCAGCATGATTCAGGACCTCTTAGGTCGTTATGCGTTTGCCATCGATTACGAGACCGGCAACCCAGGACTTTGGGCGTCGCTTTTCGCAGAAGATGGCCGGTTTGAAATCCCGATCATGAAGCTGGTGGTGGAAGGCCGTGCAGCGCTGACGCAGTTTGCGGCCGGTCTACACCGCACGCTGCCCGGCTTGCACCACGTGATGACGAACTCCTACGTCGATGTGGACGGCGATCGGGCCACGGGCAAATGTGAACTCAACGAGTTCTTGCTCCGGCCCGAGGCCATCTACAACAATCTGCAAGGCTGGTACGAGGACGACTATGTCCGTGACGGCGAGCGTTGGTGCTTCGGCGTGCGCCGAGTGTTCTTCCCGCGTGACTCCAGCCGGGTGACCACGAGCGGGCCGATTGGCGAATACTTCAGAGATTACCTCGCGTTTTGCCAACAGTTTCGCCGCGAGTGAGCCGCGCTTACCGGCGTTGATAATGGCTCTTTAATAGTCCGCCAGTGAGCGACCGTCACCGTGGCCCCTCAGCATGGCTGGGACCACCGTTAAATCTTTGGCGCACACAGCAACCCCGCATGGGCTAAACCTCTCTGGGAAGTCTGCCACCACCACCCGTCTGCGCACCCTCCACGTGTATTGGATCGCGTCCGTGCGGTGGTTCTATGCTGCTCGGGCCACCCAGAATATGCCGGCGAACTGGCGTTTCCTTAGGTTGGGCTAGGAGCGTGTGGAGAGGTGTCTGGCGACGACCGACTGCCGTTCTTGGTTAGTCGCCGCCGTTGCAACCCGCTAACGAGATGCTTCCCCTCGTGTGCGACACCCAGCCCTTTTTCGATTCCCTTCTGGCACGCCGACTGGCAGACGTGGGTTACCCCATTCGTTAGCGCTTCACTTGCGCTCGCGCAAGACGGTGCCTTTTTTCCGCTGTTAATTTAGACCTTCAGGCGTCGTCAGTGCGGGGCATCGACTTGCCCCAAACCCCGGGCCCGGATAGCGAATTTCATATTTTGACAGGAGGTTCCCCGTGCATTATTCCATTTGCAGATCTGGCATCGCGGCTGCGTTGCTGTTGGGTGTCTTCGCCGTTCATGCGGACGAAGGCGTAGAACAATCAGGTAAAGCGCGTTACTTGGAGCGCTGTAGTGTTTGTCACGGCGCGGGCGGAAAAGGTGACGGCCCCTTCGCGCCCATGATGACAAGCAAGCCCGCCAACCTCACGATCCTCGCTAAAAACAACAAGGGAGAGTTTCCGTTTGGCCGTGTCTACGACACGGTCGACGGACGTAACATTCTCTTGGCACATGGCACGCCGGACATGCCAGTTTGGGGCAAAGAGCTGAAAAGGGCTGGCCTTGGTGGGGAAACCGATTTGCGTGGGCAATTAGTGGAAACGCTGATTTTTCTTCGCACGATTCAAGTGCCCTGATGCCAAGACACCGTAAGTCTGCCGTCTGCGCAGACTTACGGCTTTTTCCGGGGCGATACGATCGAGCCAGCGGCGTGCGCGCGTGGCCAGTCGGCGGCCCACGGGAATTCAGTAGCGCCGCTCAAGAAACCGCCTAGTCCCGTCGCATCGCACCCGCGGATTGCCGCACCCCAAACGACTTGCGTGGGTGCTCTGCATTAGGCCAAGCGGCGATCAACCGCAGCGTGGCTAGTGCCCCCGACGGTGACCCACATCAAGCCGGTAAGCAGAGTGGCCGGTTGCACAGTAGAATTCCCCCCTTCGGATCCTGTGGACCTGTCCCAGGGCCTCGCTTCGTGCATATTCCACAATTTGAGAGAGTGCTGATGACTTCGTTGTTTTCCCCCCTGACTTTCAAGCGCGGACCTGCCATGAAAAATCGTTTCATGCTGGCGCCGCTGACAAATCTACAGAGCCACGAGGACGGCGTTTGTTCCGAAGATGAATTCATCTGGCTGACCAAGCGCGCCGAAGGTGGCTTCGGTTTGACGATGACCTGTGCGGCGCATGTGCAGGCTGAAGGGAAAGGCTTTCCGGGCCAGCTCGGTATTTTCTCTGACGACCATCTCCCGGGTCTCACCCGTCTGGCCAAGACCATCAAGGCCAACGACAGCCTCGCCGTGGTGCAGCTTTACCACGGTGGTATGCGCTGCCCGACGGAGGTCATCGGGATGCAGCCTTTGTCCGCTTCGGACAATGCGAAATGGGGTGCCCGCGCCATGACGACAGCAGAAGTGGAAGGCATGATCGAGGCGTTTATTCGCAGCGCTCAGCGCGCAGAGCAAGCCGGCTTCGATGGGGTGGAACTGCACGGCGCGCACGGTTACATTCTGGCGCAATTTCTGTCGGCAGAGATTAATCAGCGTGACGATCGCTTCGGTGGTTCGCTGGCCAATCGTTCGCGTCCGATTTTTGAAATCATCGAAGGAATCCGCAAGCGTTGCGGGAACGATTTCGCCGTTGGTGTGCGTCTATCACCCGAGCGCTTTGGCATGCAGCTCCAAGACGTGGTGCAGGTCGCCGACCAATTGATGCGCAACGAGCTGGTGGAATATCTCGATATGTCCATGTGGGACGTCTTCAAAATGCCGGAGGAGGGTGGCATGCAGGGCAAGAGTCTGCTGACGTATTTCACCGAACTTGACCGCAAGGGGGTGCGTTTGGGTGTTGCCGGCAAGCTCAATACGCCAGCGGAACTCCAGCGTGCACTGGATACGGGAGTGGATTGGGTGATGCTGGGTCGCGCGGCGATACTCCATCACGATTATCCCAAACTCTGCCAGGCCGATAGCAACTTCCTGCCGGTATCGCTACCTGCTTCGCCAGAACATCTACAAGCCGAAGGCTTGAGCACCACGTTCATCAACTACATGAAAACCTGGAAGGGCTTCGTGAAGGATAACGACGGCTTTATTGATGACGATCTGATCCTCAATAGTTAAACCGGGGTGTTGCGAACCTGCGCCAACGAAAAGGGATGTCCGGCGCAGGTTCTGCGAGTGCCAGTGAATTCTGGCAATTTCTGCAGACAGGTTGAATGCACCGCGATCGAGAGCCGGTTGTAGAGCGCTGCCAGCGCGGGTGCCTTGCCGAAGTACCGCCGTGAGAAATGCTTGCCGCGCAGCGCACTGACGATCACCTAATCGCACCGGCGCAAGATCTGCGGCACGCCCTGCGGCGACGCATAGCGCCCGATCGGCGTCCCCATTCTTTGGTCTGATATTTCAGGCGCTATGCTCAGCGCCGGTTAGACATTCTCTGGTTACACGCGTGGTGGTCGCGCGTCAGCCGCCAGCAAGGGTGATTCAATCCAGCCTGAACAACCCACTTCGCGGGCGTACCTTTTTGGCGTCGTCAGGTGGGCGGGCTTGCTTCAGCGGCGACCCTGAACCGCACGCCAATTCTGGGCTTTAGGGCGGGCCGTTGTTCACACCGCAATCACTCGCCGAGTTATTGCGGTGATCGTTGGGCGGTTAGCTTTTATAAAATCTCCGTGCGGCTAGATGACGCTCCGTCAGAGCATGGCCCAGTCAGCTATTGACCAATCCTCGCCCCGCGCAGCGGATTTAGCCGCTACGCGACGCAGAGCAGATTCGGCGCTTAACGCCGGCGGATGACGACATCCACATAAGCCGAAGGTACGCGCAGGAACGCGCCGCGACCGTCGTCGAATTCGGCGAGGAGCGCGCGAAGATCGGCTTCTAGCGCCGCGCCGCGCTCAGCCAGCGCGGCAAAAGCTT
>CAIPNE010000008.1 GCA_903866355.1 uncultured Gammaproteobacteria bacterium | reverse complement strand
GCTGTCGCTGTCTGAGTCCACGCCGAGCATCGCGAAAGGCAGCTCGGCGGCCACCTTGTCGAACGCTTCGATCACCAGCATCTGCTCGCGAACCCGCATGGCCACGCACTCGGTCCAACCGCTGGCGATGCCGGTCAGTGTGAGGGTGTGGACGAAATCACCGTCCGAGCAACGAAAGACTGGAAGGAGGCCATGAACCAATTCGCGATCCTTTATGCTGATCGCTTCACCAAGGCTGCCTCGTAATATGTGGCACCGACTTGCCCACCGCAGCGGTCGTTCGTCGCAAGCGACGCCCGCCGCCGTGCACAAGTCTCAGAGAACCTCACACACAGAAATTCTGACACCCCCTCGTCTGCTTCGGCCACCATGTCGCCCATCTTCTGTTCCGGGATCAGGCACTCCGGGTTGGCTCACACCGCGACTGTCCCGGCCCATCAGTTTGAGGAGGGGTTAGGCTTCAGCGTCATAAGTTGGCGGTGAAGTCTTCTGTGGAGACCTCTGCCTGCCGGAGCAGGCCAGCGAGCGTGCCAACTTTCAGTTCAGGATGTAGTGGCACAACACACCCTTTGCCGGCACGGCGCATCAGGACGTGGCTACCGCTCTGCCGTAACTTCTCGAAGCCCAGGCGCTGGAGCGCTCGGATGGCCTGTGCCCCCGAAACGCGAGGCAGTTTAGGCATGCGCCGGCTCAGGCAATGAGAACATGGTCACGAGCGGATGCCCGACAGATGATTGAGGAAACTCCTCAAGATACAGCGCCGTGGCGTCCTTGAGATTCGCGATCGCTTCCTCGATCGTCTCGCCTTGCGTCGTTGTTCCGGTCTCGGGGTTCATGGCAACGAAGCCACCTTCCTCTGCGGGGGTGAGTACTGCGGTCAGCTGCATGGTGGTGCCCTCGGGTGTGCCGGCTTGTCGCCAACGGTCATTGTCTCGCAATCGCACACGGGGGGCTGGGCGCCAATCCACCGAACTTCAGCGATGTGAGTTAGAATACGCCATAAGTTGTTGATTTATTTGCAATCTTACTCAAAATATCTCTTGAAAATGTGTAAAATATGGCGGTGAAAGTTACTGTGAATTCATACAGAATTTGACACTGGAACTCGCCGAGCGAATTACCTCGGATGAATTCGCGCAGATTGCGCGGCACCCTGACCACCCCAAAGCGTTCGCACGCAAGCGCAAGCTGCCGCTGCCGGCGTTGATCGGCGCGCTAATGTCGATGCGCAACCAGTCGCAGCAGGCGATGCTCGACGGCTTCTTCGCCTCGGTCTGCGGCAGTCCCGACTTGATTCGAGAGGTTTCCGACCGAGCTTTCGCCAAGGCGCGTGAGCACCTGCATCTGCCGGCACTGAACTCGCTCAACGATCTCGTGGTTCGTCGCGCCGATGAGGCCGGCCTGATCTCTCGCTGGTGCGGGCTGCGCGTGGTGGCCGGCGATGCGTCTGTATTGATGCCTGCCGTTCGGCCTTGCCACCTCAAGCGCTCGGCGGCCGCACCCGATCAACGCTTGTTTGTGCTGTACCTGCCGGGGGCGGAGCTGACCCTGCATGCCAGCTTGCACAGCGCCAGCGTGGG
>CAIPNE010000007.1 GCA_903866355.1 uncultured Gammaproteobacteria bacterium | reverse complement strand
GTCCGGAACACGCTCCACCCAGGCGTCCTTCTTGGGCTCGGTCACCAGGATGTTGGCTGTGGCGATAGAATTTTGGCCGCCATTGTTGAGGACCAGCTTGACGGTGATGTTGCCAGTGTATTGCGCACGCTTGAGGATCAGTTTTTCGCCGTTGATCTCCCTGGTGACCGCGCCACCCGAGACACTCCAGGTGGTTTTGATTTCGCCGACGCCTTTCGCTTTCATGGCAGCCAGGTTGCTGATGTTGGAATCGACTTCGATGGTGTCGCGGCCATTCCATGCGGTCGGACCCTTGAGCGTGACCGCTGGCTCGGGAATATCCTCCTTGATGACGACCGGGATGTCCTTGGTCTTGGTGACGTTGGCAAACACCGCCTTGAGTTGCAGGGTGAACGAAGTGTCCTTGCTCACCCGCCCGGCAGGCAGGGTATAGGAAAGCCGGTCCACTGCAACGATGGTTTCCGCGCCATCTTTCTTGAGGATCCAATACAGCTTCTGGGCACCGCCCACCTTGGCAAGCACCGTGGTGCTGGTGCCCTCCAGCATGTTGATAGCGGCTTGGTTGACCGCGAAATCCGTGCCCGGCCGCACCAGGGGGCCCGTCAGGGTTTGCTGGGGTCTCTGGTTTTCATATTCCAATTTGACCCAGTCGGCGGAACGCGTGACTTTGGAAACGCGCACCTCGTCGATGTTGCCGGCAAAGTTGTTGCCGCCGAGTTCGAGTTTGCAAGGTGCATGGAGATCCAGGGACGATGCGGCACTGCTTCCGGCAAGGACTCCATTCACATAGATCAGCGAAGCGCCGAGCTTGTAGGTGTGTTCCACATGATACCATTGCTGGATCTGTGCGGAATACTTGGCCGTCACGGTCGGGCCATAGAAAGTGCTCATTTCAAACTCGTCTGGGTTTTTCGCCGTGAGGGTCACCTGCTGTTGTTGCGCGCCCCGTCCCCAGACCACGATGTTGCCAGTGAACACCTCCGGTTTGACCCAGACGGCGGTGGAGTTGGGATCGGATTTGTTAGGATAGGTGTTGATCACCTCGCCGCAGCCGAGCGACTGGCCGGCGGCCACATGCAGACCATGTCCAATGACACCCGCGCCGGTGGTTGTGCCCTTGTTGGTGAGTTGCGCGGAGCCGACTTCGTCCTTCATGGCCTCGTCAAGATGCAGGACGCTCAGGAATCCGTTGTCCGTGTTGAAAACCGCGGCACCGCTAGATTCGTTAGGCGCGTCAGCCTTGCCCCAGAACACCTTGATTTCCTGGCGTTCGTTGCCCTTGATGGCCGGAATGCGCACCCAGACGCTGGCCGCGCCGCCGACCGGGTCCCATTCCTCGATCTGATAGGCCAGCGCTTTGCCCGCCGCCGCAAACCGCAGGTCCTCGCCCTTGGCCTTGGCCTGGCTGAAATCAAAGAAGTCCTTGGTGAGGCGCACCAGAACCGGGAAGTTCGTTTCCGTGGCCGTGGCGGGCAGGTTCGCCCCGTCCGGAGTGGTGAGCAGGTAGATCGATCCCGATTGCCGCCAGCCCGGATATTGCGCCGGAGCCGTTTGCAGAAGTGCCAGAAGCGCGAGT
>CAIPNE010000006.1 GCA_903866355.1 uncultured Gammaproteobacteria bacterium | reverse complement strand
TAACAGCGCCAGCACCTCCCGGCCAGGCACCGCGTGGCCTAAGGCCGCCGATTCGGCTTCGAACAGCTGATCAAACTCTGTCAGCGAGACTTGGCTGGATTCAAACAACGCCCACGCGTTGTGCTCGTGATTACGCGCGTTAACCCCCCGCAGAAAATCTTTCGGCAGGCCATTGGCGGCCTCGTAGTGGGCAAAATTGTCGAAAGGGGAGGACGTCAAGACGCCGCCGAAGTCCCATAAAATGGCTTTAACGCTCATGCAATATATATCCGTTGATCAATATTTGGGGACTAGCTCAGCGTGGCAAAACCAGCGCGGGTGGCTTGAATTTATGCGCGCAGCAGCGCTTGCTGGCGAGGGCGTGCTGGGGCTGGCACACTTTATCGGGCCAGCCGCAGAACACAACCAAACTCGACCTGTTTCGAAAGGAATTCCCCCATGCGCTATACCGATGTTCGTTTTGCGGCCAATGGGCTGACCCTCGCGGGCCGTCTTTATCGCCCCACAACACCCGGCCCGCACCCCTTGGTGATTCTCTCTCATGGATTTTCGGCACTCATGGCGATGGGTTTGGGCGACTACGCCGAATACTTCCAAGACGCGGGCTTGGCTTGTTTGGCCTACGACCACCGCAATTTTGGCGCCAGCGAAGGCACGCCGCGCCATGAAATCGACCCCTGGCAGCAGGTGTCCGACCTGCGTGATGCGGTCAGTTATGCTCGTGGCCTGCACGGCATTGATAGCGCGCGCATTGGCCTGTGGGGCACCAGTTTTGCGGGTGGGCATGTGTTGGTCGTCGGTGCCCTGGACCGTCGTGTTAAGTGCGTGGTGTCCCAAGTGCCACTCGTTGCCGGCAACGACACCCTGCATGGCTGGGTGGGTGAGGCCAACTGGGACAAACTGCAGCGTCGCTTTGCCGCAGACCGCGATGCGCGCTACGCCGGTGCGGCCGCGCGCACCACCCAGCCCGCTCACCCCGGCGACCAAACCTCTGAATGGGTCGAGGCAATTGGCGCACAAGCGATCTATCCCAATGAAATCACCCAGCGCAGCCTAGAACTACTGGGCAGCTACGAGCCAGGCAGTTTTATCCAGCGGATTGCCCCCACCCCACTGCTGATGATCCTAGCCAATCAGGACACCCAAACCCCTTTCGCCGGCCAGCTTGCAGCGTTCGAACTCGCCGGTGAGCCCAAGCAATTACTCGTGCTCGAGGGCCGCCATTACGACCCCTACACCAGACTGCTCGCCCCCGCCGCGACCGCCGCACGGGATTGGTTTGTCAAACACCTCTAGCGCGACGCTGACGCCGCGCCTAGGCCAACAGTAGTTTCATTGCCACGGCACCCAAGACCGTGGCAATGGCATAGCGCAGCACCTTAAGCGGCGCACGGGTGCTGATAAAAGATCCCACCAGCACGCCCGGAATAGATCCCACCAGCAAATTACCCAAGAGCGGAAAATTCACGTGCCCGAGACTCAGGTGACCCAACCCAGCGACGAGTGCGAGTGGAATGGCGTGCGCGAGATCGGTGCCAACCAACTTGTTGGAATTCATCCGGAATGGGTAGAGATAGACCAGCATTACGGTCCCTAATGCCCCCGCACCGATCGACGTCAGGGTCACGAGCACGCCCATCACGACGCCCGCGGCCCACGTCAGCAGCGGCTGTAAATGTTTGAAGCGACTGGCGTCGGTGATGCGAAACTGGCGCCCCAAACCCTGCAGCCGGTCTTTGAGCAACAGGCCCGCGGCGGTAATGAGCAGCGCGACGGCGAGTGCGTGCAGGATGAAGCCATTTTTTAGCTGAGCCACGCCGTAGACGTGCATCACCCCGAGCGTGATGGCAGCGGCCGGTAAACTACCGCTGGCCAAGCGGCGCACTACCACCCAATCCACGCTGTTGTGCTGCTGATGCACGCTCACCCCAAACAGTTTGGTGATGGCGGCGTAGAGTAAATCGGTGCCCACCGCCGTCTGCGGCGCAACGCCAAAAAGCAAGACCAAGATGGGTGTCATGAGCGCACCGCCACCCACGCCGGTGACGCCCACAATCACGCCGACTAACAGTCCGGCCAGGCCGGTCAACACATCAAATTCCACGCTTGTTCCTCTTTAAATTGGGTCGGGCACCTCAGTCGTGCCCTCCGCGCTGCGGTGGCGGGTGCCGATTATGCCCATACGCGACGCCGGCAATTAGTCACTTGCGGCCTATCGATAGACGGTCATGGTGCGGGGCGCGTGGATGAAGCTGGGGTTCGGTGGGGGCCGCGCGCGCCCCGGCGGGCTATTGGGGTACGAAAATCATTTCTCGACGCTCGAAATCAGGGCGCCCTCCCCTATACACTCAAGCGCGTCGCCGGCGCCCGTGGGGGCGCGCGAAAAACTTCCAACGCCGGGATCCCTTCAACGCCAAACCAGAAAGGCACTTCACCATGGGCATGCAAGCCGCCAAAAATTGTATCGACATCGGCATCATCTGCAGGGACATTAAACAGAGCCTCGCGTTTTACCAAGACGTGCTCGGACTC
>CAIPNE010000005.1 GCA_903866355.1 uncultured Gammaproteobacteria bacterium | reverse complement strand
ACGGGAGAGCGGCACACCTATGAGCAATCAATCCAACCAGGACCTCGACCCCATCGAGACAGGCGAGTGGATCGAAGCACTCGAAGCCGTGGTCGAAAGCGATGGCATTGAACGGGCACACTACCTCCTTGAGCGCTTGATCGATAAAGCCCGCCGCTCCGGCGCCGACCTGCCCTACTCCGCCAATACCGCCTACCTCAACACCATTCCGCCGCAGCGCGAACAATACACGCCAGGCGATCCGGCGCTGGAATGGCGAATTCGGTCGATCAATCGCTGGAACGCCATGGCGATGGTGGTGAAGGCCAATAAACGCAACCCAGAACTGGGTGGCCACATCGCGAGCTACGCCTCCGCCGCCACACTCTATGAAGTTGGCTACAACCATTTCTGGCACGCGCCCACCGCCACCCACGGTGGGGATCTGGTGTACTTCCAAGGACACTCCGCGCCCGGCGTGTACGCCCGCGCCTACTTGCTGGGGCTGCTGGACGAAGAAGACCTCGATAATTTTCGGCAAGACGTCGATGGCAAAGGCCTGACCTCCTACCCACATCCGTGGCTGATGCCGGATTTCTGGCAGTTCCCCACCGTGTCCATGGGCTTAGGGCCGATCATGGCGATTTATCAGGCGCGTTTCATGCGCTATCTCCAACACCGCGACCTCAGCCCAACCGAGGGCCGCAAGGTGTGGGCCTTCATGGGCGACGGCGAAATGGACGAGCCGGAATCCTTTGGCGCAGCGGCGCTGGCCGCGCGTGAAAAACTCGATAATTTGGTTTTCGTCATCAATTGCAATCTGCAGCGCTTAGACGGCCCGGTGCGCGGCAACGGCAAAATTATCCAAGAACTAGAATCGGATTTTCGCGGTGCCGGCTGGAACGTCATCAAAGTCATCTGGGGCGCGGCGTGGGATCCACTGCTCGCCCGCGACACCAAAGGCCTGCTGTTACAGCGCATGGAAGAAGTGGTCGATGGCGAATATCAGGCCATGAAAGCCTTCAACGGCGCCTATGTTCGCGAGCATTTTTTCGGCAAATATCCAGAGCTCAAAGCCCTCGTCGCCACCATGAGCGATGAGGATATTTGGCGGCTGAACCGTGGCGGCCACGACCCACACAAAGTGTATGCCGCCTACGCCGCCGCGATGGCGCATACGGGCCAGCCCACGGTCATCCTGTGCAAGACCGTCAAAGGCTACGGCATGGGTGAAGCCGGCGAAGGCAAAATGGTCACCCACTCGCAGAAAAAAATGGGCGAAGCCGCGCTGCGGAAATTCCGCGACCGTTTCAACCTGCCAATCGCCGACGCCGACGTCGCGGAGGCCCCCTACTATCGTCCCCCCGCAGACAGCCCCGAAATGCGCTATCTGCACGAGCGTACGGCCGCGATGGGTGGTTTTCTCCCGCAACGGCGCCGCACCTCGGACCCCCTCGAGATCCCGCCCATCGCGATATTTGACGCGCTGTTAAAGGGCTCGGGCGATCGCGATATGTCGACCACCATGGCCTTCGTGCGTTTGCTGTCCTTGCTCACCCGCGACAAAACCATCGGCCCACGCGTGGT
>CAIPNE010000004.1 GCA_903866355.1 uncultured Gammaproteobacteria bacterium | reverse complement strand
GTGGGAAGCCGACAGGGTGCAGATATTGCGCACCCAATGGAGCCAACTGCCATGGCCACCATGCAGCAGCAAGAGCGGTGAGCCGCTGCCGAAGCGACGCCACATGACGCGCGTTCCGCTATGAACTACAAACTCACGGCGAGCTGCAGCATCCACCCGCTCGATATAGGCAACTGCTTCGTCGCGTGTCATCGCGGTCGTTGCGAATTCAACACAGGACCTTGTCGGCCACCAGCGCGTCAATCTCGGAATCGCTCAAGCCGAGTAGCGTTTGGCAAATCTCGCGTGTGTGCTGGCCCAGTAGCGGCGCCGGGGCACGTAACTCGACTGGTGTGCGCGAGTAACGAAAGGGTGGTGCGCTGTAGAGCGAATCACCCATCTCGGGGTGGTCCAGGCGGATCCAGTGCTTGCGCCACGCGAGTTGCGGATCGGTGTTGACCACATCGGCACTGGTCTGCACAACGCCGGCTGGAACGGACTCGGTCTGGCAGGCCTCCATCAGCGTCTCGGCCTTCCAGCGAGTCGTCTCGCCTTCGATGAGACGGTTGAGTTCACTGGCGTGTTCACCGCGCGTGCGCGCGTCCGCCCATTGCTGATCCGCGGCCCAAGTCGGCGAACCCAGCGCGCACTGCAAGCCACGCCACTGTTCATCGGTCTTCACCGAAATCGCGATCCAGCGGTCATCGCCCTCGCAGCGGTAAACGCCGTGTGGGGCAGCGTAGCCATGGGCGTTGCCTTGACGCTCGTGGCGTCGGTCGTTGACAGTCAGGTCGAGCACGGTCGGACCGAGCAGGGCAATTGTCGGTTCGATCTGGGCAAGGTCGATCCACTGCCCTTCGCCCGTGCGCCGACGGTGCCGGATCGCCGCGAGGATCGCGAATGTGGCATGACAAGGGTTGGGGACATGGTCTGGATAGTTGGTGCCTGGACCTGCACCATCACGCTCGGGCAGGCCCGACAAATGCTGCAAACCGGTGAGTGCCACCATGCTTGCGCCATAGCCCGAGTAGTCGCGCTCCGGTCCCTGCGCGCCCTGCATTGACATTGACAGATAGATGATGTCGGGCTTGACCGCCCGTACTTCGCTGTAGCTCAGGCCGAAACGCTCCATCACGCCGGGTGTAAAATTGTTGGCCACGATATCGCTCTGGCGGATCAAGTCGAGCACCAGTTCGCGTGAACGCGGATGCTTCATGTCCAATGTCAGGCTCCGCTTGCTGCTATTTCGGTCGGCGAAGTAGCCACTTCGATTGATACCCGGCTTGCCGTCCTTGTAGGGGGCGGCCATCCGCAGCGAGTCGATGCGTTCGGTGTTCTCGATCTTGATGACGTCAGCGCCGAAATCTGCCAGTATTTTTGTAGCGTAGGCACCAGCACCGATCCAACAAAAATCGGTAATACGCAGGCCGTTCAGGATTGCCATCAGATGATCCTCCGCGAAAAGAGTCTGGTGAGTTCGTCCAGAGAAATTCCGATCTCGCCGTAGACCTCAGTGTTGTGCTGACCCAGAAGCGGAGCAGGTCGTTGGATGCGCCAGGGTGTGCGGTCGAGCTTGTAGGGCGCACCGGGCATCAACAGGCTGTGGCCATTTCGAAGTACTTCGACAAAATAGCGGCGGAATGCGAGTTGCCGACTGCTCAGCAGGTCCGAGGTTTCAGAGATCGGGGCTATCGGGATCTTGCGGCGCTGCCCCTCGTGGTAGAGATACCCCTTGGTCTTGGTGCGCGACCAGGGCACGAAAACCTTCTCAAAGATGGCCTTCGCTTCGTCGGATCGCAGGTACTCGATGTGCTTCCACGAGTCGCCCTGAAAGGCCTCGGTGCCCGGCATTTGCTCGTCGTTGAACCACTGCACCGTGCGTTCCCAGAATTTGTTCGCACCGACGCCGCCGGCCATCAGGTAAATCTGGCCGTCGAGGCACGGATACACCCCAGTGCCTGCGAAGCGCTGCTCACCGGCGTGGCGCTTTCTTACCAAACCCTCCAGGTCAAGGTATTGCACCGAGGTCTCCAGCGCCATCGAGACGGCCTCCTGCATCGACACATCGACGTGTTGGCCAAGCCCACCGGCCTCGGCCTCGAGCACGGCCAGCATTGTGGCGACCGAGGCGAACATATTGGCACACAGGATTGCCTGCTTGCCGTAGACACGGATTGGGGCTGTATCTGCATAGCCGCCCAGATACAGCAGGCCGCCCATCGCGAGAGCAGTGATGTCGTCGGCTTCGTAGTGGGCGTACGGACCCGTTGATCCGAACGGGGTGATGCTGGTGTAGACGATTTGCGGGTATAGGCGATGAATTGATTCGGCACACAAGCCGCGGCGGGCCATGGTCCCTGGCTTGCTGGTTTCAATGATTACTTCTGCGCGTGCCGCCAGTTCCTTGAACATGGCCTGGCCGGTGGCTGTGTCCAAGTCCAGCGTTACACCACGCTTGCTGGTGTTGTGATACGCAAAGGACAGGCTGTTCTCGAGCGCCGGCATGTTGCCGATGAACGGGGGTTCGAAGCGCAGTTCCGAGCCGCTTGGGGGCTCGATGAGAATGACATCAGCGCCCATGTCCGCAAACAGTTTGCCACAGTAATTGCCGAGATCGCCGGACAGGTCGAGGACGCGCAAACCAGTCAGCGCGCCTGGCCTTTCGGTTTGGGAGGGGGCTTGATTCGACACGCAGAATATCCTTCCTTAGGTCAACGTATTCACTATAACGATGCGCCTTACGAATACTTCTAATTGTCCGATATATGAACTTTAGAGACGGATTGATTTGCTTTTGTTAACCTAAAAATTCTCGAGGTAGTAGAAGCGTCACAAGACGCCCACTCGATAGCCTCACTTCAAAATTCCGAATAGGAGACATGCATGAAGAAAAGTCGGCCTGAGTTCGATCTGGTGACACGACGATCCTTTGTTGCATGGGGAGTACTGGCTGCTGGCGGTGTCTCGGCACAGGAGGCCAATATATGGACACCCAAGCATCCGGTCCGCTTAATCTGCCCGTTCGCGGCAGGCGGTAGTGTTGACGTCGCATCACGATTCGTGGCCCTGGGGTTGAGCAAGCACCTGGGGCAGACAGTTATCGTGGACAACAAGTCGGGCAACGCCGGCAACATTGGCAAAGAAACTGCGGCACGGGCCGCGCCGGATGGGTTGACGCTTGTTATGGGAAGCTCCAGCACCTTCGGCGTCAACCCTTCCATCTACCCGAACCTGAAGTACGACGCGATCAAGGATTTCCAGCCAGTCTCGATGGTTTCTTATGCGCCGAACGTGCTGGTCGCCCACCCGTCGGTCGCGGCAAAGACCGTAAGCCAACTCGTAGCCTTTGCGAAGGCCAATCCAGGCAAGCTGGCTTATGCGTCATCAGGCCACGGCGGTGCGCCTCATCTGGCCGCCGAGCTCTTTAAGCTGGAGGCTGGCGTGGACCTGCTTCACGTACCCTACCGCGGGACCGGGCAGGCGCTGGCCGATCTAGCGTCGGGTCAGGTACAGCTATCTTTTGGTACGTCCATAGCCTTGATGCCGTTTATCAAGTCGGGGCAGGTGCGCGCCCTGGCTGTAACCAGTCCGCGACGCTTGGCTGTACTGCCGGAAGTGCCGACGATGACTGAAGTGGGCCTGCCAAGCGTTTCCGCCATGTCCTGGAATGGGCTTTTGGTCCCAGCCGGGACGCCGAAGAACATCGTCGTTCGGCTCAACCAGGCTGTGGTGCGCGTCGTCGAGTCTGCAGAGTTCACCCGCGATATGGCCAAGCTTGGCGCTGAGCCAATGGCGGGCACGCCCGAGGAATTTGCTGCCTTCATCCGGCGCGAAATCGACACCTGGGCCAATGTCATCAAGGTTTCCAATATCAAGTTCGAGTGATCCGAAATTACCTCATCCAAACGCTTCAAATCAGGAGACAAGCATGAAGAAAATTTTATCCGCGCTTCGTAGTATTGCAGTGACGCTGGCGGCACTGGTGACGGCCGTAACCCCAGCCAGCGCACAATCCAACTACCCAAACAAGTCGATCCGCTACGTCGTTCCGTTCGCGCCGGGTGGTGGTAGTGACATCGTGGCGCGGCGCATTGCACTCAAGCTCTCCGAAGCACTCGGCCAGCAGGTGATCGTCGACAACAAACCGGGGGCCGCGACGACGATAGGAACCGAGTTTGTCGTGCGATCCCAGCCCGATGGCTACACCATGCTTCACGGCTCTTCGAGCCTCGCCATCACGCCGAGCACACATGCCCCGCTTAAATATGCGCCGCTTGTTGACTTGGCGCCAGTGACCCAGACTGCATTCCAGCCTTACTTGGTGGTTGTCAATGCAAAATCGCCATTCAAAAATCTGACTGAACTGCTGGCCCATGCGAAGGCAAACCCTGGAAAGGTCAGTTTTGCCACGCCGGGTACGGGCAGCGGTGGACATCTTGCGACAGAACTGCTGAAAATGTTGGCGGGCGTGGACATGATCCATGTCCCATACAAGGGTGATGGCCCGGCCCTTACCGACCTACTCGGTGGCCAGATCACCTTTATGTTCGGCACCGTGTCGCCAACGCTGCCTCACATCAACTCTGGCAAACTGCGGGCACTCGCGGTGAGCACATCCAAACGACTGCTCCTGTTGCCAGCTGTGCTAACTGTCGAAGAGTCCGGCGTTCCTGGCTACGAGGCCATATCCTGGAGCGGCGTTCTAGTTCCGGCTGGCACGCCACCAGCCATCATCAACCGTTTGAATCTGGAGATTGGCAAGATTCTCCGCAACCCGGAGATCGAGAAGTTGTTCTTGCAAGATGGTTCAGAGCCAGTGGCATCGACGCCGGCGCAGTTTGCTGAACTCATCCGAATTAGCACCGAGAAATGGTCCAAAGTCGTAAAGGCGGCGAACATCACAAACCAATAACTTTTTCTGATTCGGGATGTGCTTCAGCCTGGTGACTTACCTTGTGTTGGGTGAACTATCGACGGCAAGACATTCTTCCAGGTCGCTCAGGCCTTCAGCCTATAGCCGGTTTTCAGCATCCAGCTGACCACGCCCAGCGACAGGGCCAGAAAGCCCAGCGTCATGCCCAGACTCAGGGCCAGGCTGACATCGGCCAGGCCGTAAAAACTCCAGCGAAAGCCGCTGATCAGATAAACCACCGGGTTGAACAGCGCCACCGTCTGCCAGGCCGGCGGCAGCATATTGATCGAATAGAAACTGCCGCCCAGAAAGGTCAGCGGCGTG
>CAIPNE010000003.1 GCA_903866355.1 uncultured Gammaproteobacteria bacterium | reverse complement strand
GATATGAAACGTTTAGTTAGTCGTTCTTCTTAAAGTGATGAGGCTGCACATCTGGTGGCCCACTGAGTCCGAGAGCCCAAGATGTTGCGTGTTTCCTTTTATCTGCTGCTAACGTTTTTTATATTTGCGACGGGCACCACGGCAGCACTCGTGTGGTGGTTGGTGCCGCAGTTGCCGGACACCAAGGGCCTACGCGACATACAGCTACAAATCCCCCTCACGGTCTACACCACGGATGGCAGCCTGATCGCCGAGTTCGGCGAGACGCGGCGTAAGCCTGTCGTCATCGAAGATGTGCCATTAGTGGTTAAGCAGGCTTTCCTCGCGGCCGAGGATGACCGTTTCTATGCCCATCCGGGTGTGGATTGGATGGCGATCGTGCGCGCCGGCGTTGATTTGGTCCGTTCGCACGAGAAGCGCCAAGGCGGCAGCACGATCACGATGCAGGTTGCGCGTAATTTCTATCTCTCGCGAGAAAAAACCTTCGATCGCAAGCTTCGGGAAATCTTGCTGGCTATCAAAATTGAGCAGGAACTATCGAAAAACGAAATTCTAGAACTGTATCTGAACAAAATTTTTCTGGGCCATCGCGCCTACGGCATTGGCGCGGCGGCGCAAGTCTATTTTGGCGCGACCTTGGACCAACTCACGCTGGCTGAGACTGCGATGATCGCAGCCCTGCCGAAGGCACCCTCGATCATTAACCCGATTACTAATCCCCGCGCGGCCTTGCGCCGGCGGGCCTATGTGCTGCGTCGCATGCTAGAACTGGGTTTTATCGATCAGACGCACTTTGATAACGCGATGGCGGCACCGCAGACCGCACGCTTGCATGGTCAGCAAACGCAAACCAATGCGCCCTACCTCGCGGAAATGGTCCGTACTGCCATGTTGACCATCTTTGGGGAGAGTGCCTATACGGGCGGTTATCGCGTGTACACCACACTGCATAGCGAGCTGCAGGCGGCGGCGGTTGCTGCGCTGCGCAAAGCGTTGATCGACTACGATCGACGACACGGCTATCGCGGCCCAGAAGCGCACCTCGACTGGAGTCCCGCCAGTGAACCGCAGGCCTCTGAATTGCTGCTGCCTTATCCCCCTGTGGGCGGGATGAATGCTGCGATTGTGATTGCGCTGGAGGAGCGCGGCCTGACCGCGCTGACCGGGGCCGGCGAACGCATTCCGCTCACTTGGGAGGGGCTGGCTTGGGCCCGACCGTATGTCAGCGAAGACGCACGTGGCCCGGCACCCAAACGCGCCGCCGATATTCTCAAAGTAGGCGATGTCATCCGCGTGGCTTGGGTGCCGGCTAGCGAGCCGAGTAAAGCGGGCGATCCCCCGGCGCAATGGCGACTGGCACAGACGCCGCTCGTGGAGGGCGCGCTGGTTTCGCTGTCCTCCGCCGATGGCGCGGTGCTCGCTTTAGTGGGGGGCTTTGACTTTGAAAAGAGTAAATTTAATCGGGTTATTCAGGCCCTGCGCCAACCGGGGTCTAATTTTAAACCGTTCATTTATTCGGCGGCGCTCGACCATGGCTTTACGCCCGCCAGTTTTATTAACGATGCGCCGATAGTTTTTGACGCCCCGGGTCT
>CAIPNE010000002.1 GCA_903866355.1 uncultured Gammaproteobacteria bacterium | reverse complement strand
TGGCCGCCGGCATTATCGGTGGGCCCCGTTCGAATGCACTGGTGACGGCAACCTACGCCGCCTTAGGTTAAGACCCCATGCTCTAGCGATAGGTGCTGTTTGGCGCAGGCGGAACGCGGCCTGCCCCGCCATCACCTAGGACCTCGCTAAAACCACCGTAGCCAACTCTGATGACGCGATCGGTGACCCTCACGGCGGCTCTCGATATACCTGCTTTATTGAGCGCCAGCACCGACCTCGCCGACCAGCACCGACCACGCCATCGCGAAAAAATGTGGCAAAGCTGAGGCCCACTGCCATGCCGTCCCCAACGCCGCAGTGGCATTTGCTCATTTAAGTGAAGGCGGGGTTGGCAGTTAGGCGGGTACCCATGCGGCACCGGACAGCGGTGTGCAACGCACCGGTTAAGGTGCTAGGCGAGTTCGGCGTAAAACACTGGGATTAGTAGCGCTTTGGTTGCGCAAACGGGCCGCCGGGGCGCAGGTCCAAGTCGGGCGTTAGCCTTTGTAGCGTTGACCTTCCCTCACTGTGCGGCGCTCTCGTAAACCTTGATCAGCCTGCTGAGGGTGGTGTGGTGCACACCAAAATACTCGGCGAGCGTGGCCATCGTGTAGTGGCCGGATAGGTAGGCTAAGGCGACCGCCGTATCGCGCTGGTGTGCTTTTGCATATTCACCCAACGCCCGCGCCAAGGTTCGCTGTTGCGAGCGGGAAACTTCGGTACGGGCAGGTTTCTTGGCCGCCTGCACCTGCAGCTTTTTGACAAACTCATCTGATCCCAAATAGCTGCGCGCCTTGAGTTGCTCCCACACGCTCGGCAAGCCGCGGCCCGCTTGGACAAAAGCACCGTACTTGAGTTGCGCGCGACTGCGCTGCTTGCCAAATTGCGCCAAGGTGAACTGGGTATCTAGCCACACGGGCTGCGGTGCTAGTCCGGCCGTGGCGAGATAGCTGCTCCAAGGCCATTGTTCCAAGCGCCGAACCAGCTTCAGGCGCAACGGGTTAAGCACGACGTGGCGAGAGAGTTCGAGTAGATAACCCTCTTTTTCAACCAAAACCGCCTTAAAGCGACCCTGAAAAATGGGACCCACGTGCTGATGACTACGGTTGAATCGCTGCGTATACACCCCGTTGAGCTGGCGCATACCTTTTGAAAGATTAGCCTCTCGAGTTTCGATGACGAGGTGGTAGTGGTTCGTCAGCTGGCAATACGCATGACAGGTCCAGTTGAAGCGCGCGCAAACTTGCGCCAGCGTTTCAAGCCAGACCAAGCGGTCTTGCTTAGAAAGAAAGATGTCTTCCCGCCCATCACTGCCGGAAGTGAGGTGGTAGGTAGCGCCTGCGGTGTCGAGTCTGAGTGGTCTGGCCATTGGTCGAGAATACTATAGGAAAGATGACAATCCAAGACCTGACCCCAAACCGTGGCAGGTCCGGGGCCCGACCACGGAGTAGGAGACTACACCGGACTGACGCGGGCGGAATAACCAGTAGATTTCGCCCCGTCATGGGCCGATCTAACAGGACATTGCCGGCCACACTTCACCGTCAACCCCCACACAACGCCGATAAAGATCGATGCTCGTCGGGCGACCCGCTAACTGGGTTGTCGCTCGCTGGCCAGTTTATTTAAAACTGCTGCCGCTCGCGTGGGGGCGCACTACTGGTGCGTCGGGCTAGGTGCCGGTCATACGAGCGGCCGGTAGTGAACTACCGTGATAGCAGACCTGAGAACCTCAAGTCTGCCACCACCAAAGGCCCACCACGGAGCGACCATCATCCCGCAGAAAGCCTAGCCGACACCGCGCCGTCTATCGGGCTGCGGCCTCACCACGCTTGGCGGCGCACGCGTCCACGCAAAAGCACGCCGCCTGCTGCTGCCCCTGCGGGCGCCGCAGCCGCTGCCGAAGCATCTCCCCCACCGCCGCTCAGCGCTTGTTGGCACCCGGGCGAAGTGTTCGCCGCGTTTTGTTGGAGGCAGCTCAGGGCGGCTTGGCCACCCGTCGGCACGCCCGCGCATTGCTTCTGGAAGTCCGAACGACACGCCTGCTTAATCGCCTGCTGTTGCTGCGCGGTGGGCTGGGTCATCCCGGCTGCCGGCGCCGCTGCTGCTGCTGTCGCTGGCTCACCACCACCACCCAGCGCTTGTTGGCACCCTGGGGAGGTGTTCGCCGCATTTTGTTGGAGACAGCTCAGGGCGGCCTGACCGCCCGTCGGCACGCTCGCGCAGTTCGCTTGGTAATCTGCGCGGCACGCCTGCTTAATCGCTTGCTGCTGTTGCGGCGTGGGTTGCGTCATCGGGGCAGCGGCTGGCGCCGCGGCGGCCGGCGCGGGTGCCGCACCGCCAGCCAGCGCCTGCTGGCATCCTGGGGAGGTGTTCGCCGCGTTTTGCTGGAGACAGTTGAGTGCCGCCTGACCACCCGTGGGAACGCTCGCGCAGTTCGCTTGGTAATCTGCGCGACACGCTTGCTTGATCGCAGCCACTTGCTGCTGGCTGGGCTGCTGCGCCACCGCCAAACCAGACAGCCCTGCGAGCGCACTGGCGAACAACACGTTAAGCCCAATGCGGCGTTGCAAATGCTTCATTTTTATCCCCGTTCCTTGTTGGTTTAAGACGCTGCTGAATGCGCGTGACAGTAACCGGAGACCGGCCCACATGCTAGTGGGAAATGCCGTATTGCCAGCCCCACTAGACCCACTTAACCCCGCCCATAATGTTGGCTTCCCCGCCGAGTTGCGGCGGAAAAATCGGCACCCTCGGCGCCTGCCCAATGCCTGTAAAACACTGCCTGTGTTGCGCATCTAGCGGGCGCAGCACCTTGTGGTTAGCACCCGGCCTATACTACCCGCATGATAAACGCCACCCCCGCTGCCATGACCTACCTCGCAGACTATCGCCCACCGTCTTTCTTAATTTCGACGGTCGCGCTGGAATT
>CAIPNE010000001.1 GCA_903866355.1 uncultured Gammaproteobacteria bacterium | reverse complement strand
TGCCCGTGGCAAACCGCGCATGGGCTTCCTTGGTGCTGCGCACGATACGGGCGAATTCGTCGGCCTGGTCGAATGACGCATCAATGAAGGTCAAACCACGACGTTCCTGCGGTGGCAGGAAAGCACGGATCGCACTGAAGCCGTCCTGGTTGTGGATGGCGGTGTGGCGGGCATGGGCGAAAACCGCTTTCAGCGTAGCGTAGTCGTCCTTGTTCAGTTCGCACAGCGCGAGGCGGTCGGTATGGCGCATCAATTTTCGCGCAATTCGCGGCGACCCGGGATAATGGCGCAGCCGGCCATCGGCATTTTCGGCGCGGACAGCATCAAGATAGGGTTTGAGCGCTTCAGGCGCATCTGTGCGCTCCCAGATGCGGCCAATGCCTGATTGCCATTCTTCAGTTTTCTGCGACCAGGGGTGTTCAAGGTCGTAAAGCCCGAGACCAGCATGGGTGTCGAGCATGAAGTAGGGCTTGTCCTTGCGTGCGAGGGCGATCAGCAGGCGCGACAGCAGGGCATGTTTGAATACGTCGGATACATTGCCGGCGTGGAACTGGTGGCGGTAGGAAAGCATGGGGCGAATTACAGCACAGACGGCGCGACTGCGCCTGCTGTGCAATCATTCAATTTTTTCGGGGAATTACGATGGGCCTGCAAAGACTTCATGTTGCCGCGCGCTATAGCGAAGCGGCCATTTTCAACGGCGTCGTTTATCTGGCCGGTATGGTGCCGGAATGCGAAGCCAAGGACATCCGTAGCCAGACTGCCGATGTGCTGGAGCAGATCGACCGGCGGTTGGCGGAGGCGGGCAGCAGCAAGGCGCATTTGCTGCGGGTGCAGATTTTTCTGACCGATATTAAGGATATCGGTGCGATGAACGAAGTCTGGGATGCCTGGGTATTACCCGGAAGCGCGCCGCCACGAGCTACCGTGCAGGCGGCGCTATCCGATCCGAGCTATCGAATAGAGATTGTTGCAACAGCAGTTCAGGCAAAGGTCGCTTAAAGCAGGTTGCGCTGCTTTAAGCGACCGGTCTTTTTTACTGCCCTGGCAAACCAGCTAAACCTTTATGGATTTCGCCGTTCCGAAATCATGATTCTGGTTTGGTCATCCCCAATTCTTACAACGAACTCATAAGGGAATGCGACGCCAGGAACGGGTGCTGCGACAAAGTTTTTAGTTTTTGACTCATAACGAAGCCAAGAGGGCAGTCTTCCACCCGAAGCTGATGAAACCCTAACAGGCCTCTCATTGCTGGCGGCCTCAGCAAGTGCCCGCGGCAGTTGGAAGCTGAAGCCTTTGCCGCTCGTTGAGGTGCCTCTGGGCAAGGAAACCGTAACTAAACCTGCTTCGGTATTCTCTGGTTTACGCATCAGAGAGACTGTAATGCCTTCCCGGGTTGTTACCGTTGTTATTGCGCTGTCGCGAGCGATGCCAGTGGTAGCGATAGCAGCGTTCGCTGGGTTTGATGAATTAGGCTTTCCTTTGGGATCCTGAGCGCTGTTTCCAGAGCCACCAGGCGAGTCGCCACCCGCGGGCTTACCTCGATTGTCATCAGAGCCCGAGGGCTTGCCGCGATTGTCATCGGAGCCTGAAGGCTTGCCACGGTTGTCGTCCGAGCCCGGGGGCTTGCCGCGATTGTCGTCACCGCCCGAAGGTTTGCCACGGTTGTCATCGGAGCCCGAGGGATTGCCACGGTTATCGTCAGAGCCGGAAGGCTTACCTCGGTTGTCATCGGAGCCTGAGGGTTTGCCTCGATTGTCGTCGGAGCCAGAGGGCTTACCGCGATTGTCGTCAGAGCCGGAGGG